>NZ_JBHTSF010000004.1:0-172160 GCF_042795295.1 Streptomyces sp. NPDC056486 | reverse complement strand
GCGTGGTGCCGATGAACCAGTCGTCGACGGAGAAGAACGGATGGTCGCCGCAGATGGCCACCCGCGGGCGCCCGGTGACGGCGCGGGCGAGGCGCACCGCGGCGGTGGTGACGTCGGAGCCGTTCTTCGCGAACTTCACCATCTCGGCGGTCGGCACCGTGGCCAGGAAGCGTTCCGCGGCCTCCACCTCGACGATGGACGGCCGGACGAAGTTGCTGCCGCGGTCGAGTTCCCGCCGCACCGCGTCGAGCACGCGTGGGTGGGCGTGGCCGAGGCTGACCGACCGCAGGCCTGACCCGTACTCGATGTAGCGGTTGTCGTCGATGTCCCACACATGGGCACCGTGGCCGTGGCTGATGACAGGGGCCAGGTTCTCGGGGTACTGGTCGTCGCCCTTGGCGTAGGTGTGCGCGCCTCCGGGGATCAGGGCGTGCAGGCGCTCGTTCGCCGCCCGCGACCGGGGCAGCGTGAACTCTTCGTTCTCCACGGTGACTTCAGCTCTCCATCTGCTTCAGGGCCTGGGCGAGGCTCGGCGCCTCCCGGTCACGCTCGGACACCGACAGGGCCGGCAGCGGCCAGGGGACGGCGAGCTCCGGGTCGTCGAAGGCGATCGTCACGTCCTCGGCCGGATCGTGCGGGCGGTCGATGCGGTACGAGGTGTCTGCGGTCTCGGTGAGCGCCTGGAAGCCGTGCGCGCACCCCGCCGGGATGTACAGGGTCACCTGCGTCTCGCCGGACAGTTCGAAGGTGGCCACGTTGCGGTACGTCGGCGAGTCCGTCCGCAGGTCCACGACGACGTCGAAGATCTTCCCGTACGAGCACCGCACCAGCTTGGCCTCGCCGGCTCCGGAGCGCAGGTGCAGGCCGCGCAGCACGCCCCGGACCGAGCGGGACAGGCTGTCCTGGATGAAGGCGTCCGGGTCGAGGCCCACCGAGCGGACCACGTCGGCGTCGAAGGTGCGGCAGAAGAAGCCGCGTTCGTCGGCGTACGGCGTCGGCTCGAACAGGTACGCGCCGTCGATCGCCGGGACTTCGGTCGCCTTCATGGAGTCTCCCGCATGGCGTGGGTGTGGGTGTGGTCGGTATCCGGGACTGCCGGGAACAGAGCCGTGGTCAAGGCGGTGAACTGGTGCTCGAGGCGCCGGGTAGCGGCCAGGTTCCGCTCGGCGAGGGTCCGCCGTAGCTCGGCCGATCGCTGCTCAAGGGCACGGAACTGTTCGAGCAGCCGCTCGGCGTCGACCTCGCGAGCCGGGTGGCAGTACGCGGCAAGACCCATCTGCGTCATGAGCGCGTCGCTCTTCGCCGCATAGCTGAGTGCGAGCGTCGGCGTGCCGACCTTCAGCGCGCAGACCAGGTTGTGGTACCGGGTGGCCACCACGGCGTCGGCAGCCGCCGTCTCCTTCATCAGGTCGGCGAGTGAGGACGCATCGGCAGCGGTGACCAGTGGCGAGTCCACCGCGTCGATGATCGCGTCGACCACCTGTGCGTCGACCTCGTCGCCGGTGAGCAGCCGGACCGGCCTGCCCTCCTCGGCAAGGGCGCGGACGAAGCGGGTCGTCCCGTCGAGGTAGCGCCGGTGGATCTCCTCGGCCCGGGCGCGGTCGTCGTTGCCGCCGTGGAAGTCCATGACGCCGACGCAGACCGGGCCCGGAGGACCCGAGGGCGCGCTCGTCGGCATTGTCGGCAGGGCGAAGGCGAGGTCCGGGTAGACCTCGTCTCGCGCGGTGTCCACGCCCATCGCCCGCATCGCGTCGCGGGACAGGTCGTCCCGGTACGAGCGGTACTTGGCGAGCCGGGCCGACCAGCGCACCAGGGCCCGGGTCGGCCGGTCGTGGATCTCGGCGGCGCCGACACCGACCAGTGCGACCGGGGTGCCGAAAAGCCGGCCGCTCGCGCAGAGCAGGAACAGCGAGTACGGGAAGCCCCACGGCCGTAGCGGCAGCGTGGCCTCCAGGACGCCCATGCCCGGCACGATCACCACGTCGTGCCTGCGCACCCAGGCAGCGGTGCGGAAGGCGTCGACGAGTTTGCCGAACCCCTTCGCCGCGATCGAGCCCGCACGTGACGCGGTCCGGTACTCCCCGCGGTACCAGTGCAGCCGCGTCGCGGGGATCCGGTACCGGGTCGCGACGGTTTCAGGTCCGCCGCACAGCGCGTCCACGACCGCCTCCGGGTGCTCCGCGCGGAGGTAGCCGAGGACGGCCTCCAGCGACCCGTCGTTGCCGAGGTTGCCGGAGCCGAGCAGGCCGAACACCCCGACGCGCACCGGGATTTCATGTCCGGACTTCATGCTTGTCTCCCTTCACGACCTTCATGACCTTCACGGCCATCTCGACCCACACGGCCCTCACGGCCCGCGACGATGGCGTCGACGGAGACAGTGAGCAGGCCCGGGTCGACCGGGGCGCGGTCCTCGACCCGCTCGCCGGCGCCAGGCCTGGCCCGGCTGGTCATCCACACGGCGAGGTGGCGGAAGCACGCGCGCCGGTCGGCCGAGGACAACGGCGCCCGCCGGATCGCCGAGACGAAGCCCCCGACGTACTCGGCGAGCAGCCGGGGCGTCGGGTGCAGCGGGCCTGCCCTGCGCGGGTCCAGGTTGACGCACCGGGAGCGCTTGGACGGGTTCGCCCGCTCGGCGCGCGTGGGGTGGTCGCGGCGGAAGTACAGCAGCTCAGGCACTTGGTGGAAGGGCCCGTGCAGGCCGATCTCGGCGACGAACGTACGGTCCGCGTGGTGGTAGCTGTCGTGCGGCTTCACCCGGCGCAGCACGTCGGCCCGCATCACCCCGTAGAAGTCGTCGCCGCCGGGCTCGAACAGCATGCTGCGGAAGCGCTCCGGGGCGCGCGGCGAGTCGGTGGCGAGCGTGTACTCGTACGGGACCGTCACCTTGCCGTCGCCGTCGATGACCGCCTGGTCGGCGTGCGCGAGGATCACGTCAGGGCGTTCGTCGAGCGCCTCCACGCAGCGCCGCAGCAGGTCCCGGGCGTACAGGTCGTCGTGCGAGGCCCACTTGAACAGCTCGCCGTGGCACTGGGTGAACACGTAATTGTGGTTCGGTGCGGCGCCGATGTTCCGGAGCAGCCGGATGTACCGGATACGCGAGTCCTGTGCGGCGTACTTGCGGCAGATGTCCTGGGTCTTGTCGGTCGAGGCGTTGTCGGAGATGACAAGCTCGAAGTCCTCGTAGGTCTGGCCGAGCAGCGCGTCGAGCGACTCGGCAAGGTACTCCTCGCCGTTGTAGACGGGCAGGCCGATGCTCAGCCGGGGTTGGGCGGTCAAGGCGTCCTCACTTCGTGGATGGGGTTCTGGTGGCGCTCGCGCAGGGCGGACCGCAACTGCAGCCACCACACGGCCGAGCTGCAGACGGTCGCGGCGGCGACGCCCCAGGCCGAGCCGATCGCACCGGCCGCGACCGCCCCGCCGAGCCCGCCGCCGACGTAGCAAGTGGAGGCGAACAGCTGGGCGCGCAGGCTGCGTCGGGCCGCGGCGAGTGCGCGAAGACCGGCCGCGGCGCCGATGCCGAGGCTGGAGCCCGCGACACCGAGCGCGGCCGGCACGATGAGCTCGGAGGCGGCACGCCAGACGTCGCCGAGCACGAGCTCGCCGGCCCGGTCGGGCACCAGGAGCAGCGCCACGCCCCAGAGCAGCGCGGCAGCGGCAAGACCACCGGACAGCAGGAGGCAGAACCTGGCGAGGCGGTGCGGGGCCTGCCGAAGGACCCGTGCCGCCTCCGGGACGGTGACCAGCGAAAGCCCCATCAGCACAGCCAGGAACGGACCGAGCAGGAGCTCGGCGCCCCGCACGACGCCCACCGCGCTGACTCCGACGATCGCCCCGAGCCCGTACGCCCGCAGCTGGGACGCGCCGCTGACACCGACGTTCTCGACCAGGTACCGGTATCCGATGTCGCGCTGCTCGCGCAGCCACGCGCGGGCTTCGCTCGGCCGGGGCCGGATGCCGGACTGGAAGCAGCCGTACCCGGCGGCCACCGCGGCCGCCGCGCCCCAGGCGAGTACGAAGGCCTCCACACTGCCCACGCGGTCCGCCACCAGTAGGGCAGGGACGAGCGTGGCGCCTCCCAGGAGGTCGTTGACGCACGCTTTGCGCCCGGTGCCCGCGGCGAAGAACGAGTACCGCCAGGCGTCCTGGAGCAGCAGCCCCGGCAGCACCACGCCGAGCGCGGCGAACGCGTGCCCCACGTGTCCGCCGAGACTCAGCCCGACCACCAGGCACACCGCGCCGATGGTGGCGCCGACACCGAGCGCGGTACCCGACGACCGGGCCGCCGCCGCGCGCCAGGACGCGGTCGGCACCCCGCTGAAGCGCACCACGAGCGGGTCGGTGGCCAGGCCGCGGGAGACGCTGAGCACCACGCCGTAGGTCACCCAGGCCAGGCTGAACACGCCGAACGCGGCTAGGCCGAGGGAGCGTGCCACGTAGATCCCCACCGCGAAGTTGGTCATGCTGCAGACCGCCTGGTCGGCAAGGCCCCAGGACAGTCGGCCTGCCATGGCCCGCTTGGCGGTTCGCTTCTCTCGCTCGGTGGTCATCGGTGTCACGCCTTGATCAGCCCGGCCCCGTGGAGGGCATCGGCAGCGACGGCGACCGTGCTGAACGGCAGCCCGGACCGCTCGGCGACGTCAAGCAGACTGTGCTCGCCGTCGGAGAGGTTGAGCACCCAGAGCATGGCCATCTGGGCCTGCTTCGCGTCGCTGCGACCACCAAGGGATTCGTACAACCCGCGTCGTCCCAGCTGTGGTTCGCCGTAGGGGCTGAGGTTGAGGTAGCGCCGGTTGCCGTCGAGGACGGCGAACGCCTCGCGGCAGACGGCGAGGGTGTCCGCCATCGCCTCCGGGGAGACGAAGTCCGGGTTGTCCGCCGAGGTGTGGTACTCGGGGTATCCGGCGTACGGGGTCCGGCTGAGCGAGCCCACGCCGAGATTGAACCCGGGCGAGCAGTACTGCCGCTCGTCGTAGCCGTACGGAGTGAACTCGGTGACGTGGTGCGGGCGTTCGGATGCGGCAAGGACATGCCGCAGCACCTGGTCGATCTCCGCGTCGCCGCGCCTGCTCTGTTTGTACGTCAGCCGGCCCGAGTCACCGGCGCAGGCCAGCACGAGCCCGTGCTTGACCCGCTCGATCCGCTCCGCGTTGCGGGCCAGCCAGGTGATCGCCCCTACGGTGCCGGGCGCGTAGATGAACCGGTAGGTGTAGTACGGCGTCTCCTGCGCGAGCGCACGCGCCAGGAACGTCGCCACCGCGATGCCTGCCAGGTTGTCGTTGGCCAGCGACGGGTGGCAGACGTGGCAGGAGACGATCACCTCGTCGGTGACCTGCCCGGGGATCACATGCTCGGCGTAGGTGAGGTGACCGTCTGCGAGTGTGGAGTCGATGCGCACCTCGTAGTCGCCGTCCGGCAGCGCGTCCAAGGCCTCCTGGGCCAGGCAGAATCCCCAGTCCGGCTTGTAGTAGCTGGTGCGGTAGGGCACCCAGGCCGGATGGTCCGGCAGGGTGTGCAGATGTTCACGCAGCTCGGTCAGCGGCATGGTCCGTGACACCGGCAAGCTGTAGCCGAGCACGTGCAGACTGGACGCGGCGAAGTCGACGACCCGGTTGCCCGCGGAGTCGGCTATGTAGGCGTCCCGGATGTTCCACTCCTGCGGCACCGTCCAGTCGAGCACCTGCGTCCCGGTCGGCACCTCGTGCATCTGCAGCGGGATGTACTCGCCGACGATGTCCAGGGTGGCGCGCACACCGTCGCCCGTGATGCTCCGGCAGAGCGGGTACAACCGCTCCACCAGAGCATGCATCTCTTCGCCCTCCGAGGTCATCGGCGCCACCGCAGGGTGTCGTCGACGGCACCGGCATCGGACGCCGCGCGCAGCACGGCAAGGCGGGTGAAGCGCCGCTCGAAGTCCTCCCGGGTCAGATCGAACTTGCGGTAGGCGTCGGCGAGTTCGAGAGCTCCCTGCTTCACGGTCCACTCGCAGTCGAAGCCGGGGATCGCGGCGCGGAACCGCGAGAAGTCCACGCGGTACGAGCGCGGGTCGGCGCCGTTCTCGCCGGTGATCCTCACCTTCGCGCCCGACACCGCCTCGGCGACCTGCTCGGCGATCTCGGCGACCGTGACGTTGTTGACCTCGCTGCCGATGTTGAACGCCCGGTCGTGCACCGCTTCCCGGGGCGCGGTCAGCGCGGCTGCGAAGGCCCGTGCGATGTCGGCTGCGTGCACCAGCGGGCGCCAGGGGGTGCCGTCGGAGAGGACCAACACCTCGCCGGACAGGAGCGCGTGGCCCACCAGGTTGTTCAGCACGATGTCGGCGCGCAGCCGGGGTGAGTAGCCGAAGGCGGTGGCGTTGCGCATGAACACCGGGCTGAAGTCGCCGTCGGCGAGCGCGTGCAGGTCGTCCTCCACCCGCACCTTGGACTCCGCGTACGGCGTCACGGGGCGCAGGGGCGCGTCCTCCGACACCAGGTCGTCGCCGCCGGCGGCGCCGTAGACGGAGCAGGTCGACGCGTACAGGAAGCGCCGCACCCCGGCCTCGCGGGCCAGTTGGGCAAGCCGTACGGATGCGTGGTGGTTGATGTCGTAGGTGAGGTCCGGTGCAAGGGATCCCAGCGGGTCGTTGGACAGCGCGGCCAGGTGGATCACGGCGTCCACCCCGGCCACGTGTTCGGCCGTGACGTCGCGAAGGTCCACCCGATGTCCGGACGGGTCCGCGGGCGGCGGGCCGAGGACACAGTCCGCGAACAGACCGGCGTCAAGACCGACGACTTCGTGCCCGGCGGCCGCGAGGACCGGGGCCATCACGGTACCCAGATAGCCCTGGTGTCCGGTCAGCAGTACGCGCAAGGTTCATTCCCCCAGGTCGAGAGTGAGTTTGGTGACGTCGAACGCCTCGGCGTAGCGGGCGTGGCATTCGATGCCGCGGATCCGCGCGAGACCGAGGAAGGCCTCCCGGTCGTACCAGGGCCGGTGCCGTTGCGAGGGGTAGTGCTCCTGCAACAGCCGCACCTTCTGTTCGGCGTTTTCAGGCGACAGCGGCTGGTAGGCCGCCGGACGGCCGAGATCGCCGTCCCACTTGACGATCTCGTAGCCGAGCACGAGGTGGTCGCGGAACGCGGTGGGTATCAGCTGCGCCAGGCCGCGGTGGTCCTGGTGCGCGTCATCGGTACGCGGGGCAAGGACGAGATCCGGCTCGGTCTGCGCGCGCAGTTCCTCGACCGCGGCCTTGGCCTCCTCCCACTGCGCCGGCAGTCGGCCGTCCGCCAACTTGAGGACGGTGAGCCGCAGTTCGGCGCCCGGGCAGAAGGCGGCGAGAGCGGCCTGCTCCTCCTGCTCCCGCTCGCTGCCACCGCCGGTGAGCACCAGCGCGTCGACGCGGATACCCGGGTGCGCGAGGCACATCGTGAGGAGCGTGCCGCCCGCGCCTATGGCGATGTCGTCGCAGTGCGCGCCCACCGCGACGATCCGGTCCAGACGCCCGGCTCCGAGCCCGATCACGCTCTCGCTCCGGCGCTGTCCCGCTCCCACACGGCCCACGGGCGGTCGCCCCGCGCGTACGCGTCGTCGAGCGCGGCCCGCTCCTTCACGGTGTCCGTCGGCTTCCAGAAGCCGCGGTGCTGGTGCGCCACAAGGCGTCCCTGCTTGGCCAGTTGGCCACATCCGTCGGCGACCAGGTCCCCGTACTCCGGTATGTGGTCGAAGACTTCCTGACGGAGCACGAAGTAGCCGCCGTTCTCCCACAGCGGCATGTCGCTCACCGCGGTGATGCCCCCCACCAGGCCGTCCTCGCCCAGCTCCACGCAGTGGAACGAGGACTGCGGCGGCACCACCATCATCGACGCGCCGGCGTCACGCCGGGCGAAGGAGTCGATCATCTGCGGCAGCGGGGCGTCGGTGAGTACGTCGGCGTAGTTGGCGAGGAACATCTCGTCGCCGTCCAGGTGGTGGCGCACCCGGCGCAGCCGCTCCCCGATCGGCGACTCGATGCCGGTCTGCGCGAACGTGATCGTCCAGTCCGAGATGTCGGTGGAAAGGAGTTCGGTCTGCCCGCCCCGCAGCACGAAGTCGTTGGACGTCGTCTCCTCGTAGTTGAGGAAGAAGTTCTTGATGTGGTGGGCCCCGTACCCCAGGCACAGGATGAACTCCGTGTGCCCGAAGTGCGCGTAGTAGCGCATGACATGCCAGATCAGCGGCCGCGGGCCGACCATCGCCATCGGCTTGGGCACGTCGTCGGCGGCGCCGCTGCGCATCCGCATCCCGTAGCCGCCGCAGAACAGTACGACCTTCATGCTGTGCCCTCTCCAGACGTGGCCTCGACAATGCTCAGTTCCGGGATGGGAAAGACGAGCCGGCCGCCCCAGTCGTGCACGAAGGACAGCTGCTCGACCAGCTCGGCCCGCAGGTTCCAGGGCAGGACGAGCACGTAGTCCGGTTTGTCGACGGCTATCTGCTCGGGCGGCAGGATCGGGATGCGGGTGCCCGGGGTGAACCTGCCGTGCTTGTAGGGGTTGCGGTCGACCGTGTACGGGAGCAGGTCGGGCCGGATGCCGCAGTGGTTGAGCAGGGTGTTGCCCTTGCCAGGGGCGCCGTAGCCGACGACTGTCTCACCGCGCTCGGCCGCCTCGATGAGGAACTTGAGAAGGTCCCGGCGCACCTTGGCCACCCGGGCGGAGAACTCGGTGTACCCGGACAGTTCCTGCAGCCCGGCGGCCTTCTCCCGGTCGAGGACCTCCGCCACTCGCTGGGACGGCTCACCGGCCACCTCGGCCGGCCGGGACCACAGCCGGATGGAGCCGCCGTGCGTGGGCAGCAACTCGACGTCCACGAGCGTGAGTCCGCCGCTCGCGAGGGCCCGGGCCGCGGACGCGACTGTGTAGTACTGGAAGTGCTCGTGGTAGATCGTGTCGTACTGGTTCTCCTCGATCAGGGTCAGCAGATGCTGCACCTCGATGGAGACCCAGCCGTCATCGGCGACCAGGGCGCGAAGACCCTGGGTGAACCCGACCACGTCGGGGATGTGCGCGTACACGTTGTTGGCCACGACCAGGTCCGCCGGGCCGTGTTCGGCGCGGACGGCCGAGCCGGTGTCCGGGGACAGGAACTCCGTGAGCGTGGGCACACCCGCGTCCCGCGCCGCCGCGCCGACGTTCACCGACGGCTCGACGCCGAGGCAGCGGATCCCGCGGTCCACCACATGCCGCAGCAGGTACCCGTCGTTGCTCGCGACCTCGACCACGAAGGCGTCGGGGCCGAGCCCCACCCGCTCTACGGCGTCGGCGACGAACGTGCGCGCGTGCTCCACCCAGGAGGTCGAGAAGGAGGAGAAGTACGCGTACTCGCTGAACGTCTCCTCCGGCGTGATCAGCGGCGGGATCTGCGCGAGCCAGCAGTCGGTGCAGACCCGCAGGTGCAGCGGGTACGCGGGCTCAGGCTGGTCCAGTTGGTCCGCGGCGAGAAAACTCTCGCACGGCGGGGTCGCCCCCAGATCGACGACGCTCCCCATCGCCGCCGAGCCGCAGAGTCTGCATCGAGTCATCTACTTCCCCCATTTCTGCTCGCGCGGGTGCCCCGTCGCGAGCCAGTGCTTTCTTCCCCTACCGGCGGCGGGCTTTCCCCGCCGCCGGACCGCCCCGCGATCGCGGTGCGGTACCCCTCCACCAGGCGCTCAAGACCGACGGCGGGGCTGAAGTCCCGCTCGTAACGGCTCCGGGCCGCCTGGCCCATCTCCCGGTTGCGGTCCTGATCGGCCGTGATCCGGCGCACGCAGGACGCGAGCGATCCGGGATCGCCCGGCTGGTGCAGCAGCCCGGCCACCCCGTCCTCGACAAGTTCGACGAAGGAGCCGTGACCGGCCGCGACAGCCGGGACCCCCGCCGCCATCGCCTCGGCGACCACCAGGCCGAACGTCTCCATGGCCATCGACGGAGCCACCACGGCGACCGACCGCGCGACGGCCTGCCGGCACTGAGCCGGGTCGAGCAGGCCGAGGTACCGCACGTCGTCCCGGCCCGCCGCCCAGGCGGTCACCTCCGGCTCCAGCGGCCCCGCCCCGGCGATCGCGAGCGGCACGCCCACACCGCCGCTCGCGGCGAGCGCGTCCCACGCGGTCATGAGCAGCCGTACGCCCTTGGCCTCCGCGAGCCTGCCGAGAAAGAGCACATGCTCGCCGGCGCCCGATCGGCGGGCGCCGGTGTCGGGCACGAAGTTGTGCTTGACCGCGAGGCGCTCGGGTGGCATGCCGGAGCGCACAAGCACGTCGCGCTGCGCGGCGGAGATGCAGAAGAACCGCTCCACGCCGGACCACCACCGCCGCCGGTTGACCGACAGACTGACCGCGAGCGGCACCGTCGCGAGGCGGGAGTTGCGGTAGCAGCCGTGCCGGACGGCGGGCAGCGACGCCGTCGTCCCGACGCACTCGGTGCACGGCCGACCGTCCCGGTGCAGCGTGCCGGGTGGGCAGACCTGGGTGTAGTTGTGCAGCGTGGCGACGGCGGGCACCCCGGCGTCGGCGCAGGCGGCGACCACCGCGGGCGACAGGAGCGGGAAGACGTTGTGGACGTGCACGACGTCCGGCCGTTCGCTGCGGAGCCGGGCGGCGAGCTCCGAGCGGACCGCAGGGTTCCAGGGCACGAGCAGCGGCACCGCGACCTTGGAAAGGAGGGACCGGGCGGCGATGTCGTCACTGCGTCGCTCGAACACCTCGACCCGGTGGCCGGCCGCGCGCAGCAGCCCCACCTCCTGGTCGACGACGACGTTCTCCCCGCTCGGCTGCGCCGAGGAGTAGCGGTTGTGCACCACAAGGATGTGCATGGTCAGATCACTTCCGGTTCCGGGCCCAGCGCGGGACACGTCGTCTGGGGGCTGCGGGCTTCGGCAGGTGCGTGGCCGCGGCGGGTACCGCGAGCAGCGAGGCGGCCAGGGCCAGATGCAGCAGATACGGAGAGGCGTCGCCGAGGCCGGCCTCGGTGTACGACGACATCGCGACGTAGCTGATCAGGAAGATCGCGCAGGCCCTCGGCAGCGACGGCGGCCGCAGCAACGCGACGCCGCCGAGGACGGCGATGACCGCCGCCACGAGGCTGACGCCGATCAGGCCCTGTTCGGTGTAGACGGCAAGCCAGCTGTTGTCGATGGGAAGACCACCGAACGACTTGTCGCCCAGGCCCATGCCGAACAGCTGCTCCGCGGTCGACCGGGGCGCTGCGAGCAGGGCGTCCCAGACCTTGGCCCGACCGGTGAGGCTGCTGAAGTTCTCCTGACTCTGCCCGCGCAGGAACCACGCCTGCAGCGCCGAGGCGAACCCCACCGCGGCCACCACGGCGATCAGCACCGTCCAGGCGAAGAACCGGCGGGCGGCGGCGCTGGTCAGGACGAGCGAGCCGATCGCCAACGCGAGGCCGACGAGCAGGCCGAGCGTGGCCGTCCGGGTATGGGTCAGCGCGAGCAGGACGAGCGACGGCACGATGACCACCACCGCACTGGCCCTGTCGATCCGGCGGCCGAGTACGAGCAGCACGGTGAGCCCGATGATCACCGCGGAGTACTGTCCGATCTGCGGCGGGGTGAGTGGCCACAACGCGCCGACAAGGCGCCCGCCGTAGAGCTCGGGCATGGCAGCGCCCGGCGAGATGACCAGGCCGACGGCCACCGACCCGAGCACCGCGAAGTACATCCGGATGTGGTGCCTGACGAACGTCAGGCTGCCGTCCCACCAGCGGCTGAGCAGCCACAGCGTGCCGACGAAGAGAGCAAGGCGCGTGCAGCGGAACAGCGCGCCGAACCCGACCTCCAGGTTCGCGCTGGAGATCACGCTCGGCACGAGCAGCAGGGTGAGCAGGAGCACGAAGGCGCTGGCCCTGATGCGCAGCCGGAGGTTGATCGCGAGCGCCAGCGCGAACGCGGCGACCAGCGCGCCCATGGTGACCAACTGGATGAGGGAGCGGGGGAGCGGGACGATGGTCTTCGCCCCGGCGGAGCCGAGCGTGTTGAGGCCGAGCAACGCCCAGACGATCGCGGCGGCCTTGGGCGTGGCGGCAGGGGGCGGTTCGGCGCCGGGCCGCGTGCCTGCCGTGTCCGGTCCGCCAAGGAGCCCACCGCGCCTCAGGTCCCCGCCCACCTCAACCACCGGCCCGCGGGTCGAAGGTGCTGTCCGCGTCCTGCTGGTACGGCGTGCCCTGCCACTGTCCGGAGTCGAGCTTCTGGTCCGTGTTGGTGGCGACGAAGCTCCAGGGTCCGCGGTAGACGTTGTCGTGCCAGCGGTTGTGCTGCTTGAGGGTGATCGCCTCACCGACGCGCTTGCCCTTGTACGGAGACCACTTCGGATAGGTGCCGTAGTTGGCGAGCACCGCCATGAGGCCGCACTCGTCCGTGCACTTGACGACGGACGCGTCAAGCAGGAAGCGGTTGTGGTGGATGTCCACCCGCTGGGTCTTCCACCGGCAGTCGGCATAGAGCGGCGCTTCAGTGATCGCCGGCCGCGCGCAGCGGTCCGTGTCCTTCACCAGCAACGTGCATTCACCGGTCGAGGTGTTGGCCGGGCTGTTGCAGAACCGGTCGGCGTTCTCCCACAGGGTGATCCCGGACCAGTTGTCCTCCAGCACGTTCCGGTAGATCTCGATCTTGTCCGTGCGGGCTTTGACCCGTGGTTCGCCGCCGGACTCGGAGACGTAGACGGTCGCGTACGGGAAGTTGTCGCCGCGGTCGGCGTACTTGCGGCCCTCGACCCAGTTGTTCCGCCGGATCGTGTTGTTCCGGATGACCGCGTTGTAGCTGGTCTCGTACATCAGCGCGGCACCGTCGTTGGCTTCGAGCACGTTCTTCTCGATGCGGAAGTCGTTGTTGTTGTTGTCCGCCCACAACCCGGATCCGCGGTTGTCGTGCACCCAGTTGCCGCGTATGTCGGCGCCGTCGACGGCCCAGAACTTGATGCCTCCGGTGCAGCCGCAGCCCGGCTTCCGCCGCTCCCAGTCGCCGGTGTTGTTGCCCACGATCTCGTTGTCCTCGACCACCAGGCCGCGGATGGAGTCGCCGTCCTTGTACGCGTTCATGCCGTACTGGCCGTTGTCGCGCAGGCAGTTGGCGCGGACCTGCTGGCGGGCACCGGCCATCATCCCGGCGCCGGAGTTCTTCTGGATCGTCGAGTGCTCGATCACCCATCCGTCGGACGAGGCGTTGTTGACCACACCTTCGTCGTGCGGCGCGACGAAGTTCTGCACGGTCAGGTGGCGGATGGTGACGTCACGGGCGGCGCCGCCGAAGGCGTACTGGTTCTTCTTCCGGCCGTCGAGCACCGCGCCCGGCGCACCGAGGTAGCGGTCCCCCTTCTTGGGGAGGACCTGGGCGTAGCGGGCCGGTTCGAGCCTGTGCTTGCCGGGGCGGAGCCAGAACGTGGTGTTCGGGGGGCTGCTCTTGGTCTTGGCAGCCAGGTCATTGACCACCTTGGGGTCGATCGTCACCGCGCCCTTCGGCGCCTTCGCGGGGCCGGTCGCGGGTTCGGCGCACACCCGGGCCACGGAGCGGGCCCCGGACTCGGACGGCGCACCGGACGAGGACGGCACACCGGAGGACCCCGCAGGGGCGTCCGACGCGCTCTCACAGCCGGTCGCCGCCAGCAGGGCAAACGCTGCCACCGGCAACGCCCAGTTCCGCCACTTGATCCCCACGCGTCCCCTCCCTAGCCCCGGAACCTGAGTACGGTCGTGAACCCCTGCGTGCCGTCGGCGAGACCGGTGCCGACCAGCGTTGTGGCGGGTTCCTTGCGCCCGAAGCCGGGCGAGTACCAGCCCAGCGGCGGGTCGCTCTCGCCGCGGTGCGCCCGCCAGTTCAGCTGCCCGGGCAGGTCGAGCACCGCGGAGCGGTCCTCGCCGTCCCGGGTCCAGGTGAGCACCGCCCGGTTGCCCTCCAGGTCCGCGGTGATCGCCGGGCCGAGGTGGAACGCGAGGTGCGCGGTCCGGCTCGGGCCGCGCACCTCGTCGATCACCCGCAGCTCCTGGCTCGTGGCGGTCAGCTCCACCCGGCGGCGGTGCACGGAGTCCTGGTAACCGTCGTGCTCGGCGCTCCAGCGGGCCGTCCCCCCGTCGGATGCGTCGGGCGTGTCCGTGGCCAGGACGCGGCTGCGGGCCTGCCGGGTCCACAGGAACGGGCCGCCGGAGACGGACTGGTCGGCGCCGTCCAACTGGAGGGTGTTGTGGCCGAGGGTCGACCGGAAGTACTGCCGCCACTCGGGCTGCCCGTGGTAGCAGAACGTTCCAGGGTCGGCGAGCACGTCGACCCCGTCGTGCCGGACCTCCACGGACAGCGCGTCCGCGTGGGCGTGTGCGGCGATGGACAGGAACCCGTGCGGACCACCGTCGCAGCGGCACCAGATCTCCGCCGGACCGCGCAGGATGGTCATGCCCGCGTCGGCGAAGTGGGCCGGCCGGCTCGCGGGGCGGGACACGGCCGGTGCGGTGTCGCGTTTCGCGTACGGCCGGATGAGCGCGGCGAGCAGCGGGGTGCGCACATCGGTGCCGGTCACCGTCGGCCACCAGTCGAGCCGCCCGAACACGGCGTCCCCGGTGGCGAGGAGCGAGGCC
Organism: Streptomyces sp. NPDC056486; assembly: GCF_042795295.1. Classification (NCBI taxonomy): domain Bacteria; kingdom Bacillati; phylum Actinomycetota; class Actinomycetes; order Kitasatosporales; family Streptomycetaceae; genus Streptomyces; species Streptomyces sp. NPDC056486. The sequence continues at coordinate 157,581 of NZ_JBHTSF010000004.1, read as the reverse complement.
CAGCGGTCGGTGCCCGCGCCGTCCACGACCAGACCGTGCCCGTCGTCCGCGTCTCCCTGGCGCGGCGGCCGTAGCCGGTTGTCCACGATGGCCGCGAGCGCGTCGGTCATGCGCAGCAGCACGATGCGGACGGACGCGGGGACCGGCACGTCGGCGGCATCCGCCTCGGCCACCGCGGCCAGGCCGAGCTCAAGGACAAGTCCGTGATACTCGGTGGCCAGCTCGCGGTTGAGGCCGGAGTGGAAGGTGTTGCTCCGCAGATGCCGCTCGAGGGACCGCAGCGCGCCGGCCCGCCAGCGCGCCGATGAGGGGAACCAGCTGAACGCGCAGGCCGCGGCGAACTGCCCGGCGGCCTCGGCGATGACGTGGTTGTTCGCCGAGGACCCCCGGCTGGGGAAGGCGGCCAGCCAGCGCTGGTGGTGCCAGATCTGGTTCAGCGCCACCGGGTTGTCCTCGAAAAGACCGGCCGCGCCCGGCCAGCCGTCGAGCAGCCTGCGGATCCACACCCAGGAAAGGAGACGGATGCCCAGCTCGATGCCGCTGATCCAGTGCACGCCGCGCAGCGGTGGGTTGGCCGTCCACCACGAGTGCAGGTGCGCGGCCACTCGCTCCGCGTACCGCTCGTCCCCGGTGACCGCGTAGGCGGCGGCGAGCACGGTGAGGTACTGGTGCCGGGACGGCTCCCAGATCTGCTTGATGTCCCCGACCGCGTCCTCGTCGCGGTACGGCACGTCGAAGGCGTAGCTCCACGGAGCCCGGCGCCCGGTCTTCGGGTCGTACCACCAGTCCGGGGCGGCGAGGTCGTCGCGGGCCACCCCGAAAAACTCGGCGTGCCCCTCCATCAGCCGGTCCGCCTCGGCGACGAGACGTTTCGCGGCGTCCGGCGGCACTGCGGCGATCGTCCCGGCGGGCAGTACCGCGGTGAACCGGGCGCCGGTCACGCTCGGGCAATCCGGCTGCGCCGACCTCCACCGCCGTCTGCGTACGACGTCGCCCACCCGGCCGCCGATCTCACGCGGTTCCATCCGGGAAAGCCGCCGCAGGTACCAGCCCGGACTCCCTGAGTTCACGGTCACCGCGCCTCCGCCAACGTCACCGGCGCGCCGCCGGCCAGGCCGGCCTGCACGGCCAGGGTGGCCGCCGTGGTGGCGACGAGCGACTCCAGCGGCACCGGCATCGACCCGCCTGTGCGCACGGCCTTGATGAACGCGGCCAACTCGGCGTTCTGGCCCTTGTCCCTGGCCTTGGGCAGCCGTGAACTGACCCACCGCTTGCGGCCGGACCCGCCGTCCGCGAACACCGAGGCACGGACGAAGTCGTCGAGCCGCAGCGCCTTGCCGTCCGCGACCAGGTCAAGCGTCTCCTTGGGGAAGCTGCCCGGTCCTGTGGTGACGTAGCTGATGGTGGCGGTGGACTCGTCCGGGTAGCGCAGCACGATCTGCAGGTCCTCGTTGCCGGACGCGGCGACCGCGTACACCGAGACCGGGTCGGCATCGAGCAACCAGCTCGCCGTGTCGATGAAGTGCCCGCCCTCGCCGACGAACCGCGAGCCCTCGGTGCCTTGCTGGAGGTACCAACTGCCGTGCCCCAGGCGGCCCGCGTTGACCAGGTAGCGCAGGCTCGCCGGACCGGTCCGGGCGCCGAACCGCTTCCTGGCCTCCTGCAGCAACGGTGCGAACCGGCGGTTGAAGCCCACCTGCAGCCGGTCGTTGCCTGACTCCTCCACGGCCGCGAGCACGCCCGCGAGATCGTCCTCGGTGAGGGCCAGGGGCTTCTCCACGAACACCGCCTTGCCGGCAAGGAGGGCTCTGCGGGTCAGTTCGGCGTGCGAGCTGTGCCGGGTGACCACGAACACCGCGTCGATGGACGAGTCGCCGAGCACGCCGTCGAGATCGGTGGTCGCGTCGGCGAAGCCGAACTTGCGCTTCGCGTTGGCCGCGGACAGCGCCGTCGTGGTGACGACTGTCGACAACTCGACGCCGTCGCGCTGCGCCAGGTGCGGAAGGAGCATCGACGTCGCGTAGTTTCCCGCGCCGACGAACGCGAGGCGCACGGGCGCCTTGGCGGATCGGGCCGGGGTGGACGCTCTGCCACTGCGTCGCACCGCGGGCACGGCCACCGTCGGGGTCACCGTTTCCACCGATTCTCCCGCTTCCCCCGTTTCCCCTGCGTGTTCGGGGTAGCGGAACAGCACGGCCACGGCCTTCAAGTCGCCGTCCTTCAGGCGCTGGTACGTCTCGACGGCGTCATCGAAGTCGGCGACGTGGGAGACCAAGGGCTCCACGTCGATGCGGCCGCGGGCCGCGAGATCGAGGAAGCACGCCAGGTTGCGGCGCTCGGTCCAGCGCACGTAGCCGATCGGGTAGTCCCGCCCCTCGAGCTCGTACGCCGGGTCGTAGCGTCCGGGGCCGTACGAACGGGAGAACCGGACGTCGAGCTCCTTCTCGTAGTACGCGTTCCACGGCAGGTCCAGGCGGCACTTGCCGATGTCGACGACCCGGCCGCGGTCCCTGCAGAGCCGGGCGGCCAGCTCGACGGGCTGGTTGCTGGCGCCGCCGGCGGCCAGATACACCTGGTCCACGCCGTGACCGTCGGTGAGTTCGGCGACGGCGGCTTCCACGGCCGCGGACGCGGGATCGCCGCAGGCCGCGGCGCCCAGGCGCTCGGCGAGCTCGCAGCGCACCGGGTCGGGGTCGACCCCGACGACGCGGACTCCCGCGGCGGCGAGGAGTTGCACCACCAGCTGCCCGATGAGACCGAGGCCGATGACAAGCGCCACCTCGCCGAGCTGCGGCTCGCCCTGGCGGACGCCCTGCATCGCGATCGACCCGACGGTGCCGAAGGCCGCGTGCCGGGGCGCGAGGCCGTCCGGCACCGGGGCGTAGAGGTTCCTCGGCACCCAGTTCAACTCGGCGTGCAGCGCGTGCTCGTTGCCGGCGCAGGCCACCAGGTCGCCGACCTTCACGTCGTCGATCCCGGCGCCGACCTGCTCGACCACCCCGCACAGCGAATAGCCGAGCGGCGTGTAGGAGTCCAGCTTGCCCATCACCTTGCGGTAGGTGGCGGGCACCCCGTTGGTGGCCACGCTCTGCATGACCTTGGCCACCTGGTCAGGACGGGAGCGGGCCTTGCCCACCATCGACATGCCGGCCTCGGACACCTTCATGAGCTCGGTCCCGGTGGAGATCAGCGAGTAGGCGCTGCGGACAAGCACGCCGCCCGGCTTGCACCCCGGCACCGGTACGTCGAGCAGCGCCAGCTCGCCGCTCTTGTAGTTCTGCACAACCTGTTTCACCCGAGCTCCTCATTGTTTCTACGCCGTCAGGCCGCTTGGCTCTGGCCGGAGCCAGAGGTCGCGCCGCGATACCAGTACTCGAGCGTCAGCACATGCCACAGATGCTTGGAGAAGTCCCGCTGCCCGGCGGCGTCCTCGGCGACCATGCGCGCAAGGGCGTCGCGGCGCAGGATCCCGGAATTGACGAGCACGCCGTCGTTCACCACCTCGCGCACAAGGGGTGCCAGATCCCGGCTCATCCAGGCGCGCAGCGGGGCGCTGAACAGGCCCTTGGGCCGGTACACGATCTCCCGGGGCAGGACCGAGGTGGCCGCCTCCTTGAGGACCGCCTTGCCCTGCCGTCCGACGATCTTGCGATCGCCGGGCACGGCGAACGCGGCCTTGACCACCTCGACGTCCACGTACGGCACCCGCACCTCGGTCGACGCGGCCATGCTCGACCGGTCCGTGTAGGCGAGGTTCAGGCCGGGCAGGAACATCCGGGCGTCGCCCAGGCACATGCGGTTGACGAAGTCGTCGAGGTCGTTGTCCTCGTAGATGTCCGCATGCTCGGTCAGTACGTCATCGACCGTCCCGGCCAGGTCCGGGTTGACCAGGGCGAGCAGCTCGTCCTGGTCGTACATGGTGTAGCTGCGCCGGAACGCGGTCTCCTCCGGAAGGTCGGCGAAGGAGAGGAACCGCTTCGCGAAGCGCACCGACCGGTATCCCCGGCGGGCCGTGGCGACCGGCAGCCGGTCAACGGCTCCCGACAGGCCGCGCCGCAGGGGCCGCGGGATGCGCTGGTAGCGCAGCGCGAGCAGGTTGGCCAGGTGCTTGCGGTAACCGGCGAACAGCTCGTCGGCACCCATCCCCGAGAGCATCACCTTGACCCCGGCCTCCCGGGCGGCCTCGCAGATCAGGAACGTGTTGATCGCCGCGGGGTCGCCGATCGGCTCGTCCAGGCTGTACGTCATCTGCGGCAGCAGGTCGAGCACGTTCGGAGCGATCTCGATCTCGTGCAGGTCGACGCCGAACTGCTCGGCCACCTGCCGGGCATAGCGCAGGTCGTCCGGCATAGCCTCGAACTTGGCGTCCTCGGCGCGGAATCCGATCGTGTAGGCGGAGATCCCGGGGCGGTGGCGGGCCGCGAGCGCGGTCAGGTAGCTGGAGTCGAGACCGCCGGAGAGGAAAGTCGCCACCGGTACGTCGGAGAGCAGGTGTTGCCGGGTCGATTCCTCGACGATGGCGGCCAGGTCCGGCTGTTCGCCGTCCCGGGCCCGCTCCCGGCCCTCGGCGGCGACATCCCGGAGGTTCCAGTACTGGCCGCGCTCCACCTGGCCGTCGGCCCTGCACCGCAGCCAGCTCCCCGGCGGCAGCTTCTCCGCCTCGCGGAACGCGCAGCGCGAGTCCGGCACCCAGTAGTAGAGGAGCGAGGCCACCAGAGCCGCATGGTCCACCTCGAGGGACCCGCCGGTCACAGCGGCGAGCGCCTTGAGCTCGGAGGCGAACACCAGGCCTCCGCCGCGCCGGAGCAGGAACAGCGGCTTGACGCCGAGCTGGTCACGGGCGAGCACCAGGTCACCGGTGCGCTCGTCGAAGATCCCGAACGCGAACATGCCGCGCAGCCGGGGCAGGCAGTCGGTGCCCCACCGCCGCCAGGCCTCCAGGAGCACCTCGGTGTCGGAGGTACCGCGGAAGCGCACCCCGGCGGCTGCCAGTTCGGCACGCAGCTCGGGCGCGTTGTACAGCTCGCCGTTGTACGTCAGGGCGAGGCCGTCCGAGACCATCGGCTGGGCGCCGGTCTCGGACAGGTCGATGATCGCCAACCGGCGGTGCCCGAGGTGTACTTCGCCGTCCCCGGTGGGGTGGCTGTAGCGGCCCGCCCCATCCGGGCCGCGGTGAGCGAGGGTGTCGGTGAGCCGGTCGGTCACGACCTTCCCGTCCGGCCATCGGTAAGTGCCTGCGATGCCACACATGTGCTAGCGCGCCTCCTGGTCGCTGTCCGGGACTCGTACTGCCCATGGCTGCCGCTCCGTCAGCAGCCGGCCCGTCCCGTCCTGCCGGGCAAGGCGTTCGTTGTGGCCGCGCAGCGCGGTGTGCAGCCCGTCCCACAGGGTGCCGTCGGTCCTGTCCCGCGGATCGGGGTCGATGAGGACCACACCGATCACCGGAATGAGCAGGTCTCCGAGCTGCCGCGCCACGGTGTGCAGCCATGCGGTGCTGCCGTGCCCGGCACGCACGACGAGCACGGTCTGGGTACCGAGGTCCTGGAGACCGGTCCACGCCGTGCCGGGCGCGACCGAGCCGACGCCGAGCCGGCGTACTTGACGTGGCACGGCCGCGGCCTGCTCGCCGCTGACCACGTCCGGGCCTCCTGGCTGCCGGCCGCGGTTGGCGCGCTCCAGGCCAGGCAGGCCGTCGATGACGACCACAGGGCCCTCCGCCGCCAGTGCCGTCGCGAGGTCCAGGGCGATCACGCTCGTGGTGTGCGCGCAGCCCAGTTCGAGCAGCGACACCGATTCCGCTGAGCCACGCACGGTGCGGGCCAGGGTCGCGGTGAGCCGTTCGCGGGCCGCCCGGGTCCGTCGGGGCCGCCACGACCCGGCCGGTCTGCGGGACACGCGGCGCAGCTCCGCGATGACCGAGGCGCCCAGGTTCGCTGCGATCTCCCGGCGCAGTACGGGGCGGTCCCTCACCACCGAGCCGACCGCGGCCACCGCGAGCCCCAGGACGAGCCCGAGGACGAGCCCGATCGCGGCGTTGGTCAGAGCGGCCATGGGCAGCGAGTGCTGCACCGCGCGCGGGGCGTCCACGATCTGCGTGCCGGCGACGAGCCGGGGCGTGCCCATGCGCGCCTCCTCGGCGCGCAGGTCGAAATCGGCGATCCGCGAGGTGAGTTCGGCCCGGCGGGCGAAGAGCGATTCGATGCTCGCCGACGTCTTCGGGTCGCTCTCCGGCTTCCGGCCCCCGATCGACTTGTTGACCCGGGCGAGGTCGTCCCGCATCCGGTCACGCTGGTCGCGCAGTGCCTTGGCCTCGGCCTTCGCGGCGTCCTGCATCCGCCGCACATGGTCCGCGACGAACGTGTCCGCCAACGCCTTGGCCCGGGCCACCGCTTGTGCGTCGCTGTCACCTGTCACATCGATCTGCAGCAGGTTGTTGGTCACGCCGGTCCCTCGGTAGTCCCGCATGAAGTCTTCCGGGGGTACCGGGGACTTGAGGGACTTCAAGGCCTTGTCGGCGATCCGCGTGGTCTGCAGCAGCTCCACGTCGGTGCGGATCAGCGTTCCGGTGTCGTTCGGCTGATCCTCCTGATGCGCGACAAGGACCTTGGCCGTCGCGGCCGGCGGGGGCGGCCGAAGGACCGCCACCGCCGCGCCGAGCAGCAGCCCCAGGAGCGCGAGGGAGCACCAGAAACGGCGGCGCCTGCGCACCGCCACCACCAGTGCCTGCAGATCGAGGAGCGGAGCGGCTGCCGACGACTCCGCAGTCGGGCTCGTCGTCACGCTGAGCCTCCCGTCGCGTGGCCCTGGACCGCGAGCGCCGGAGCGGCGTTGTCCGGAGGGAGGCCGGCAGATCGTGTCGGACGGGTCCGGACGGTGTCGGCGACGACGATGCCGAGGACCTCATGCCTGCCGTCCGCACACGCCCCGGCGATGTCGGCGAGCTCTCCTGCGGTCCAGCTGCCCGCGCTGAGCACGACCAGGGCACCGGACTCGGTCTCGCGGTCCGGCACCACCGGCCGGGACACCGAGACTTCCACCACCCGCAGCACGGGATATCCACCGTTCGAGGAGCTTGCGGAAGGCTCGCTCCCGGCCTCGGCCACGAGCTGCTCGGCGGCCCGGCGGGCGATCTCGTCGCCGTCCGGTACGACGACCAGCAGCCGCCGGGCGGTAGGCAGCTGGGTCCTGAGGCGAGCGCACACCCGCCGGTAGCGGATCCGTCTGCCGGCCTCGTCACCGGACATCGGCGGGTTCGGCATGTCCCACCGGGTGTCGACGCCGAGGAGCCGGCGGATCCAGGCCCGCGGGCCGCCGCCTTCCGGCCGGTGCGCGCGCCGTTCGCCAGGCACTTCGACAGTGCCGATGAGCGTCGAGCCCAGCGCCGCGGCGATCTCCGGTTCGGTGCGCAGCCGGCGGTTCGACCGTGCGGCGGCGAGATGCCCGATGACCGCGAACAGGAAGAACAGCAACGCCCCGCCGGCGATGAACTGCGTCCTCGTCGGCGCGGCCTCGCCGGTCGGCCGGACCGCGGGCCCCATGACGACCATGCCCCCCTTGTCGGTCGCCGGGTCGGCCTGTTCCAGCCTCTGCATGGCCTCCTCCAGCGAGGTGCGCAACTTCTCGAGTGAGGTACGGGCCGCCACGCTCTCCACGGACTGCCCCGGATCGGCCGCACTGGCCAGTTCGGTGATGCGGCGGTTGGTCTCCGCGACCTTCTTCCGCAGTGCCTCGGGCCCCGTGGCCGTTTCGGGGTTGGTGCCGCTGCCTGCGATCCGCGCGGCGAATGCGACGAACTCCTTGGCCATGCGGTCGGAGAGCTGCTGCGCGTGCTGCGGGGTGTTCGCCGTACCCAAGATCTTGATGATGTTTCCCTCGCTGGCCTTGGCGCTCACTCGATCCCGCAGCTCACCGCCGCCGACGCCCGACCAGCGCAGGCCGGCGGCCGCGCGGTCGACCACCTCCGAACTGGTCGCGATCTCCGCCTGGGTCAGCAGCTCGCGCTCTTCCCACTGCCCGGGCAGCAGCACCGATGCCGACGCCGTATAACGCGGCGGAAACAGCAACGAGGTGCCGTAGCCGACGAGTGCGCCCACCAGGACGAGGATGGTGAGAAGCCGCCAGCGCCGACGGAGAATCCGCCCGATCGTGACCAGGCGTATCGGGTCCTCGCTCAACGGCGCGGCCTCCTCCCTGTCCGGACCGGGCCGCCCGCCGACACCGTTGTGCGCTCACGGCAGGCAACGGCGTAGGCGGCGAGCAGCGACGCCTGCGAGTTCCGCCAGGAAAGCTGCCCGCCGATCCGCTCCTGACCGATCTCGCCCATCCGCGCACGCTTCTGGGGATCGTCGAGGAGCAGCGCGATGAGCTTGGCGAATTGAGCCTCGTCGTTGGCGGGCGCGTACACGGCGGCGTCACCGGCGGAGACCCGCGCCTCCCGGAGATCGAACGAGACGATCGGCCGGCCCATCGCCATGTACTCAAGGACCTTGTTCATGGTCGACACGTCGTTGAGCGGATTGCGCGGGTCGGGGGAGAGGCACACGTCCGCGGTGGACAGATAGCGCACCAGGTCGGCGTCCGGAATGCGCCCGGTGAACTCCACCTGCTCACTGAGCCCGAGCTGCCCGGACAGTTCCACCATCGCGTCGAATGCGTCGCCTGAGCCGACGAAAACCGCATGCCAGTCGGTCCGACCGAGCTCGTCGCGCAGCTTCGCAAGGGCCCGCAAAGCGTAGTCGACGCCGTCCTGAGGGCCCATGACACCGAGGTAGCACAGCAGATGAGGCTTGCCGCGCTTCAACTCCGGCTCGGGGGGCACTGGTTGGAACCGGTCGGTCTGGGGCGCGCTGCGCACCACGAAGACGTCCTGGGGCCGCTTGCCGCCACGGTGTACCGCCACGTCCCGGTAGCTCTCGTTCGTGGCGAGCACGATGTCCGCGGCCCGGTAGGTCAGCCGTTCAAGCGCGCACACGGCGCGGTAGAGCAGATCTTCGCCGCGGTCGAACCGGGAGAGGTACAGCTCGGGTACCAGGTCGTGCTGGTCGAAGACGAACCGCGCGCCGCGCCGCTTCAGCCACAGTGCCGGAAGGAACAGCAGGTCGGGCGGGTTGCAGGCGTGGACCACGTGGACCGGGCCGACCTTGCGGGCAAGGCGGGCCGTGTGCCACAACGCCGATCCGTACTCCCGCAGGTAGCCGGCGGGACCGCCGGTGGCCGCGCGCAACGGGTAGCGGAGGATCCGCACCCCGTCGATCTCCGCCTCCAACTCCGTGTCCCGCTTGCTGCCTTGGGGACAGATGACGTGCACTTCCCAGCCCGCGTCGCGCAGTGTCGTGCACTCCTGCCACACCCGCCGGTCGAACGGCACCGACAGGTTCTCCACCAGAATCAGCGCACGCCGGTTGGGCCGGTCGCCGCCTTTTGCGTTACCAAGCAAGACCCACGTACCCCGGTTCGGCCCGGCGCGCCTCGGCGTCGGGAAGGTGGATGAGATCGACGATCACAGGGCCTTCGCCATGGGGCAGCGCCGAAAGGACGGCCGGCTCCCTGGTCCCGACCAGGCATACCTCGGAGTGCTCGAGCACCTCGTCGACGGAGTCGGCGAGCAGCTGCGCGAGGTGCGGCAACCGGGTCTCGATGTACTCCCGGTTCGCGCCGAGCAGCCGCGAGAGGTTCACGTTGGGGTCGTAGATCCGCAGGTCGTAACCCTTGCCGAAGAGCCTCTCCGCCAGCTCGACGAGCGGGCTCTCGCGGAGGTCGTCGGTGCCGGGTTTGAAGGAAAGACCGAACATTCCCACCCGACGCTTGCCGGTGCGCTCGACCAGCTCCACCGCGCGCTGCAGATGCTCGGAGTTGGAGGGCAGCACGTGGGAGAGGATGGGCACCGAGACGTCGGCCCGCTGCGCCGCGTGGACCAGGCTGCGTAAGTCCTTGGGCAGGCAGGAGCCACCGAAGGCGAAGCCGGGCCGCAGGTAGGCGGGGCTGATGTTCAGTTTGCGGTCGGCCAGGAACACGTCGATCACCTGGTGCGAGTCCACCCCGAGCGCCTGGCACACCGCGCCGAGCTCGTTCGCGAAGCCGATCTTGAGGCCGTGGAAGGCGTTGTCGGCGTACTTGATCGCCTCGGCCGTCGGGATCGGCACCCGGAACACCTCGCCTGGCAAGCTCTCGTACAGCGCCGCCACCGCGTCACCGCTTGCCTGGTCGATCTCGCCGACGACGGTCTTGGGCGGGTCGAAGAAGTCCCGCACGCTCGTGCCCTCGCGCAGGAACTCCGGGTTGACCGCGACCCCGAAGTCCACCCCGGCCGTACCGCCGACGGACTTCTCCAGGATCGGTACAAGCAGGTTCAGGCAGGTGCCCGGCAGCATGGTGCTGCGGAACACGACGGTCTGCCGTCCGCCCCTCTCGGCCAGCGCGTCGCCTATCTGCTCGGTGACCCGCTCCAAGTACGTGGTGCACAGGCTGCCGTTGGGCTCCGACGGCGTGCCCACGCAGATCAGCGACACCTCGCTGCCCAGGATCGCCTCACGGACGTCGGCGGTGGCGCGCAACGCTCCGGTCCGCACGACCTCGGCTATGAGCTCGCCGATCCGCTCCTCGACCACCGGGGCCTTGCCGTCGTTGACCAGGTCGACCTTCACCTGGTTCACGTCCACGCCGATGACCTCGTGACCCATGCTGGCCAGGCACGCGGCCGACACGCAGCCCACGTAGCCGAGCCCGAAAACGCTGACTCTCATGCCCCGTCCATCCCCCCAAGCAGGCCCTTGCGGCCTGCGGTCCGTGCGTCGGCCGATGCCGTACGACGCCCCCCGCGCATCAGTAGGCCCCCTGGCCGTAGAGCACCGCACGCAGCGTCTTCCACAAGATCACCGTGTCCAGGGCGAGCGACCAGTCCTCCACGTACCGCAGGTCGAGGCGGACCGCCTCCTCCCACGGAAGGTCGCTGCGTCCGCTGATCTGCCACAGGCCGGTGAGGCCGGGCTTGACGAGGAGACGCCGCCGGATGTCCGGGCCGTACGCGGCGGACTCCTCCGGTAACGGGGGCCGCGGGCCGACGAGCGACATCGATCCGGTGAGTACGTTGAAAAGCTGCGGGAGCTCGTCGATCGAGTACCGGCGAAGCACTGCTCCCACCCGGGTCACCCGCGGATCCCGGCGGAGCTTGAACAGCAGCCCCGCGCCCTCGTTGCGGTCGGCCAGCGCGGCACGTGCCCCGTCGGCCCCGGTGACCATGGTGCGGAACTTGAAGATGGTGAACTCGTGGCCGTCCTTGCCGACTCTGCGCTGGCGGTAGACCGCCCCACCCCGGCTGTCCACAAGGACGAGCAGCGCGACGAGCACCATCAGCGGCGCGAACAGCAGCAGCAGGATCGCCGCGCCCAACCGGTCGACGACCCCTTTGATCGCCCGGCGGCCCCCGGTGAAGGTCGGCATGCTGACCCGAAGCAGCGGGATCCCGAGCACCGCGTCGACGTGCAGCCGCGGTCCCGCGACCTCCATGAGGACGGGGGCCACGATCATCTCGGCATCGCTGCCTTCGAGGTTCCAGGCGAGGCGCTGCAGCCGGTCCGGTGACCAGTGCGGGTCCGGTGTGACCGCGACGACGCGGTAGCCGTCGCGGCGGACGTGGCCCGCGACGTCCGTAAGGCGGCCGACGACCGGCACTCCGTCCAGTTGGTCACCGTCGAACCCGAGACCGTCCGTCGTGCACACCGCGTCGACCTGCCAGCCGAGGTGCGGGAACTTACGGGTCCGTGAGATCAGGTCGCGCACGGTGGCCAGGCTCCCGGCAGCGAGCACCGGTCGCAGGCACCGTCCTTCTTTGCGCTGTTTGTGCAGCCAGAGGCGCAGCAGATACCGCGCCGTCATGGTGATGAGCGCGATCGCGGGGATCGCGACGAAGATCCAGAGCTTGATGTTGCGCGAGGTAAGGGCGATCCCGCCGAGCGCCAGTACGACGACCGCCGTGAACAGTGAGCGTCCGAGTCTGCGGAACTCCTCGGCGCCCTGGCCGAGCACGGCCGGCGCCCACGCCCGGCTCACCGCAAGCGCTCCCAGCACGAGGAGCTCGGTGCCGAAGGCGAGAATTCCCCACTTCTCGTGCCAGTTGGCCGCGTCCCTGGCCCCGAAGAAGATGCCGATCCCCGCCACCACGAAGGCGGTGACCACGGTATCGCTGGTGATCACGGTACGGCGGTAACGCTGCTCCCAGTCGATCGCGGGCTTGCTGATCGTCCCGTTCGTCAGACGCCCGGGCGCCGACGGAAACGGGCTGGCTAAGTCCCCCTGCTGCACAGAACCCCCCCAGGTCGCCAGTGATCGGCGTGTTCGCCGAACACTGTTCCTCTCCCCCGGGAGGCCCCCGCCTCCCGCGCCGCGCCGTACTTCCCCCCGGGAGGTCCCCGCCTCCCGCGACGTGCTGTTCCTTTCCCCCCGGGAGGCGCCTGCCTCCCGCACATGACGTGCCGGCTGGTTCAGCCCAACTTGGCCAACTCACTCCGGCGGAAGCGGACTTGCATGCCTCGCCGGAGTGTTGTGGTGCGCAAGGAACCCGTCGAATCCCGGATGCTCCCCGCACCCGAGCCCCCTCGCGGGCTCCAAGAATCGATCACCCCCACGTCTGGCACCGAAGACGCGACTGCTGGCTGTCTGCAGTGCCGAACCTGGAGATCATTTATTGGTCGCTTCGTGTCCGAACAGCTGAAGCACGGTCAATTTAGACCATCGCGGCCAGTATGTAGAGGGGGTGTGTGCAATTTGTGTTCAAGCCATGTGGCCGGATCCGTCGACCGGTGGCCGCCCGCGGGTACTTCGACCAAGAAGACATGCCGTGTGACCTGTGATGATGGGAGTTTTCTGAGTTGCGGGCACCGGCATCCGGGGGCGTCTCGGCGCTCCTAAAATGGGCCCCTTTCAGGCCCTGCTGACACCAGCCAGTGGTCTGGACACGTGGCACCGGCGTCCCGGCACCGGCAACAGGGCCCCGTCCAGGCCCTGTTGACCCCCTCCAGTGGTCTGGACTCTTGGCGCCACCCGCGCGCGGGCGCACCGCGGGGCGCGCAGCGGGGTGCAACAAGCCCGGTGGCAAGGGGTGTTGCAGCCGAATGGATGCCGTGGTGGCCGCAGCGATCTCGGCCCCTCCTCGATTCGCGGCGGAATACCTTGCCCCGCATGTGTGGGACCGCGGATCGCGGGACACCCGTTGGTCCGACGACCTGCCTTCACGCAGGTCGGCCACCGCGAGCGGTGGGCGCTCGCGCCTCTGCGAGGTGCGGCGCAAGCTGGAGTCAGTGGCCCCGAGGAAGGAGCAGCACCGATGGGTGACACCCCGCAGGACCCGCAGACCAAGCACCCGCAGCCCGAGTTCGCCCAGCAGGACCAGGAGCCGCCGGGCTGGACCGGTCCGATGGACCCGCCTCCCGACCACGGCGAGGAGTCCTACCGGGGGAGCGGGTTGCTGCAGAACCGGGCGGCGGTCGTGACCGGCGGGGACTCCGGCATCGGCCGGGCCGTCGCGCTCGCGTACGCACGCGAGGGTGCGGACGTCCTGTTCACCTACGTGCCCACGGAGGCGGAGGACGCCCGGGAAACGGTCCGCCTCGTCGAGAAGGCCGGGCGCCGGGGTCTGGCCGTCCCGTGCGACATCCGGGAAGAAGAGCAGTGCCGTCGCCTCGTGGAGCGGGCCGTGGCGGAGTTCGGGCGCATCGATGTACTGGTGAACAACGCGGCCTACCAGATGTCTCAGCCCGAGGGCATCGCGGAGATTTCCACGGAGCAGTTCGACCGCGTGGTGCGCACGAATCTGTACGGCATGTTCTGGCTGTGCAAGATGGCCGTGCCGCACATTCCCTCGGGCGGATCCATCATCAACACCACCTCGGTACAGGCCTACAAGCCGAGCCCTCACCTGCTCGACTACGCCATGACCAAGGGCGCCATCGCCACCTTCACCCAGGGCCTCGCGCAGATGCTGGTCGAGGACGGAATCCGCGTCAATGCCGTCGCCCCCGGGCCGGTGTGGACGCCGCTGATCCCGGCCACGCTGCCGGACACGAAGGAGTTCGGCAAGCAAGCCCCCATGGGTCGGCCGGCCCAGCCGGCGGAGATGGCGCCCGCGTATGTCTTTCTGGCCTCGGAACACGCGAGCTTCATCACCGCCGAGATCATGAACGCCACCGGAGGCACGCCACTCCCGTGATCGGCCGGCGGGAGACAGCGAAGGCATCGCTCCGTCGGGCAAGGTCACCGATGGCAAGATCACCGATCGCGTGGCCTGAACCGGACCTCCGGGGCCCGGCAGAACCGCCCGGCCCGTTGTGCTCCGCTGCCGATCACCACCGCGTCAGGCATCGACGACCTGCTCGCCCCTGTCAGGCGTCGACTCTTCGACGACGCGGGCCAGTTGCCCCAGCAGGCGGCGGTGCCGCAACTGCAACAGGGCGTCGAGCGCGCTGTTGTGCAGGGCGCCGCCCACGCCGCGCAGCGGGTGCTCGTCCAGGATGACCAGCGTGTGCTCGCCCCAGGGCCGGATGTCGAAGGCGATGCGTGCGGTGCCCAGCGGCCCGCTGTACGCCTCGAGCTCCAGAGCGCGCAAAGGCTCGTGGCGGCGTACGACGGTGAACCCGTCGAACTCCTTGGGGCCGAGCCGCACGGTGTAGTGCAGGGTGGAGCCTGTCTGCGGCCAGTCGCCTTCGCCCGGAGAAGAAGAGTGCGTGCCGGTCACCCATTCGTGGAAGCGGGACTCGTCTTCGAGCACCGCCCACAGGGCTCGCGGCGGGCGGCGGATGAGCTGGTGCCGTACTGCCATGGCTTCTCCAAGTGGCTGGCCGTACATCTGATTGCTTGAACACTGCTCACACGGCTCATCGTCGCGCGGAAGCCGAGTGACCGCCTGCGCCCGGTTTACACCCCTCTCCAGGCACGGACCCGATGGCCGACCGTTCAGGCACGCGCTGGTGGGCTCGGGGGCAGCTCGTGTGAAGTGGCGGTGGCCCGTGTGCTGCCGGATGCTGGGCTGTACGGAGCGGCCACGCCGACGTCACTTCCCTGGCGGCTCGTCCGTCCCGAACGCGGTGTGTCCGAGGAGTCATGTGCAGCGTCACCGGTGAATGCCCCTCCGGGCCTTCGCAGCGGCGCCCTCGACCATGGATGCAGGAGGTTCGCGTGATCCTCACGCCCCCCGAGTTGTCTGACCACCTCCGCACCCCGCAGGGGCGTACGGCGCAGCTGTTCGCCGACTTCGTCGAGCGGGAAGCCCCTGGCGTGCCGTTGCCGGGTCGGTCGACGGCACGCCGTTTTGCCGCCCTCACCGCTCTGGGACGACGGGACCTGTCTCTGGCCCGGCTCGCGGAGGGACACCTCGATGCTGCGGCGATCCTGCATGAACTGAACGCTCCCGTGCCTGCTCCAGGGGAGCGATGGGGAGTCTGGGCCGCTCGCCCACCGGGCCCCGGCGTGCGTGCCACATCTACCGGCCGGGAGTGGTGGATCAGCGGCGTCAAGCCCTACTGCTCCGGCGCCCGCAGCTGTACCCACGCCCTGGTGACCGCGGAAGCCGACGACGGATACCGGCTGTTCGCCGTCCCGCTGGACCACCCGGGCGCACGGCCGGTGGACGGGACGTGGCCGGCGATCGGTATGGCCGGCAGCGACAGCCTGAACATGTCGTTCACGGGCGTCCCCGCGCGAGCCGTCGGCGGGGCGGAGGGCTATCTGGCGCGCCCCGGTTTCCAGCACGGGGGGATCGGAGTGGCGGCCTGCTGGCTCGGAGGCGCCCACGCCGTCGCCGCGCCGTTGTACGAGCGAGCCGCGGCGGGGCCGTTGAACGACCACGCCGCCGCTCACCTCGGAGCGGTCGACGTGCTGTTGCAAACGGCCGACACCGTACTGCGGCAGGCGGGTGAGGACATCGACGCCGACCCTCTCGACGAACGTGAAGGCGCGCGGGTACGCAGTCTGCGGGTGCGGGCCCTGGCCGAGAAGGTGTGTGCCGAGGTGATGGACCACGTCGGGCGCGCCACCGGTGCCGGGCCGTTGTGCCAGGACGAACGGCACGCCCGCGCGGTGGCGGACCTGACGGTCTACGTGCGCCAGCATCAGGCCGAGGCGGCCCTGGCCGAACTCGGCCGCCTGTCGGCCACAACCTGCGCGGAGGCGGCACGATGAGTACGCCACGGACCGCGCCCGCTGCCAGACGGGCCGCCGCCGCGGCGATCGACGCACGGGGCACCGACGAGGCCGAGTGGCAGGAGGCACGGCTGCCCGACCACCTGCCCCGCCTGATCCTTCCCGCAGGTCCCGTCGTGGTGGTGGCCGCCCATCCCGACGACGAGGTCCTGGGGTTCGGCGGCGCCATCGCCACCTTGCTCGCTGCCGGAGGGGTGGTGCACACCGTGTGCCTGACCGACGGGGAAGCCTCCCACGGCCCCGCGACGCCGTCCGCCCGGGCGCAGTTGGCTGCCCGACGCCGAGGCGAACTGGCCGCGGCGCTTGACGAGCTCGGAGACCTGCCCGCCCCTGTGCATGCCGGTCTGCCCGATGCGGCGCTCGACGAGCACGAGGATGAGGCCCGGGCCGTGATCGGCGAGCTCCTGGACGCCACCGGGGCCGCCGTGTGCGTGGCGCCGTGGGAGGGCGACCTGCACAGCGACCACGAGGCGGCAGGCCGGGCCGCGCGACGAGCGGGCCGCGACACCTCCACGCCGGTGTGGTCCTACCCGGTGTGGATGTGGCACTGGGCTCGCCCGAACGACCTGCGCGTGCCGTGGCACCGGGCCTCTGTTCTCCCCCTCGCCGAAGCAGTGGTCGACCGTAAGAAGGCTGCCCTGGCGCGGTTCATCAGCCAGCTGGAGCCACGTGGCTCCAGCACGGCTCCGGTGCTGGAGCCGCAGGAGATCGCCCACCACACCCGCACCTTCGAGACGGTGCTGCGGTGAACACCCCGGCGGGCTACTTCGACAGCCAGTACGCCCACGCCACCGACCCCTGGCACCTCGGCGAGCGGTGGTACGACCGCCGCAAGTACACCCTGACCGTGGCAGCCCTGCCCCGCTCCCGATATGCCCGGGCCTTCGAACCAGGCTGCTCGGTAGGCGTGTTGACCGAGTTCCTGGCCGCCCGCTGCGACCAGCTGCTCTCCACCGACCGCATCGCGTCGGCCGTCGAAACCACTGCTCGGCGTACCACCGGCATGGACCACATCACCGTGCGGCAAATGACGGTGCCCGAGCAGTGGCCCACGGAGTCCTTCGATCTCGTGGTGCTGTCGGAACTCCTCTACTACTTCGACACCAGCACCCGCACGGCGCTCCTTCAGCAGAGCGTGGAGAGCTTGAGCGAGGGGGGCCATCTGGTCACGGTGCACTGGAACCACCCCGTGGAAGAGCACACGTGCACGGGCCGCGACATCGCCGACCGTCTGGACGCCCTGAGCGGCCTCAGCGGGCTGGCCCGCTACGACGATCCCGACTTCACCCTCACCGTCCACGAACACCGCCCAGATCCGGGCCCGGTGCTCTCTCCGGCTCGCGCGGAAGGTCTCGTATGACGCCCTCAGCCCTGGCCGTCATCGTCCCCGCGCACAACGAGGAACACCGCATCACCGGCTGCCTGCGCAGCCTGCGCGTGGCTGCCGGGCAAGCCGCGCAGCTGCCCGTGGTGATCGTGGTGACGGCGGACGCGTGCACGGACGCCACAGCGGCTTTGGCCGCCGGTGGCGGAGCCCATGTCGTGGAGACCCACAGCCGCAATGTCGGAGCCGCGCGGGCGGCAGGAATCGCCCACGCACTGGAGCTGCTGGCAGCTGCCGGCCCGGATGTGTGGCTGGCCATGACGGATGCCGACACCACCGTGCCCGCCGACTGGCTCACCCACCAGGCCGCCTGGGCACGGCGGGAGTACGACGCCGTCCTGGGCACCATCCGCCTCGCACCCGAATCGGCCAGCGCCTCACTCGTGGCTCTGCACGACGCCGAGTACTTCCGCACCCGCCGGCTCAGCGGGACGGAAAGGGCGTGGGAGCACCCGCACGTACATGGCGCGAACCTGGGTGTGTCAGCTGCGGCCTACTGCCGGGTAGGCGGCTTCGCGCCTCTGCCCACCGGCGAAGACCGAGACCTCGCAGCCCGGCTCTCCGCGACGGGCCATCGTATCGCCCGCACCGACCGACATCCCGTGCATACCTCAGCTCGCCTGCGCGGACGGGCCCCCGGCGGCCTCGCGGATCTCCTCGCTCACCTCGGGCCCGGGACATCGGATCCGCTGTCCGCACCAGACTCCGTGACACAGGCCTGATGGGCCGGCGCGGGTTGCGGGTTGACTCATCTCTTCTCACCGTGCCGGTTTTGAATTGACTGCGAAGCGCGCCCCACCGGGATCGCTCAGCACGGCCTCCGTCGAGTCGCTTGCGCGCTGCACGACACTTCCGCCATGGGCCTGCGCGGCCTTGGCACATGCCTCGACATCGGCGACGGTGAAGTGGATCTGCCAATGCGGCCGGATCGCGGGATCGGGCGCGGACTCCACCGCGCCGGAATGGATGCGGGCCACAACGTCGCCCCGGCTGCGCAGAACGACCTCCTCATCTTCGTAGTGGACTTCGCAGCAGCCGGGGGCTTCGGACGCCCAGCCGAGGACCTCTGCGTAGAAGATGGCCGCATCGAAGGCGTTCCGGGTGTGGAGTTCCATGAAGACCGGGGCAGCGCGGCGCCATTTCTCCCAGTCGGCCACCAGTTCGCCCTCCCAGATGCCGAAGACCGCCCCGTCGCGATCGGCCAGCAGAGCCGCCCGGCCCGGCGGGAAGGAGAGAGGGCCCACGGCGGTCGTTCCCCCACGCTCCTGGCTGCGTGCCACGGTCTCGTCCGCGTTGGACGCGGCGAAGAACGGCGTCCATGCGACAGAGGTCTGCGCCATGCTCTCCACGGCAGAAATCCCTGCCACCGGCACTCCGTCCACACTCGCGAACCTGTATTGGTCGCCCAGCTTGCCGATACGCCAGTCCCACCCCAGCACAGCGTGGTAAAAATCCTCCGCAGCCCGCAAATCATGCGCGGACAAGCTGACCCAACAGGGCGCGCCGAACACTGAACTGCTGGCCACGTCCGCGCGCGCAGATGTGTGATGACCGATCATCTCGTGCCGTTCTGAGGTCGATGGATGCCCACGCGGATGCCCACGCGCCACGCGCCTTGGTGTTTCCGGCGCTGACTCTGCGTAACCGGGGGCGACAGGCGTCGGCGACCCTCGCCTGAGGCCGTGATCCCCGTCAGGCCATCATCTCCGCTGCGGGCCTTCGCGTCCTGCGGGCACGGAATGTTGGACCCGAACGATCCTCATCGGCGCGTGGTGAAGCCGATCAGCGCGGCGAGGCCTGCCAGTACGGCGACGCTGGTGAGGGCGATGGGCAGGGTGAACCAGTCGGCCATGAAGCCGATGGCGGGTGGGCCGAGGAGCATGCCGCCGTAGCCGAGGGTGGAGGCGGTGGCGACGCCGTTGGGTCCGGCGAGGGCGCCTGCGCGTTCGACGGCGACGGGGAAGATGTTGGCGAGTCCGAGGCCGGTGACGGCGAAGCCGATGAGGGCGAGCCAGACGGTGGGGGCGAGTGCGCCGAGGAGCATGCCGGCGGCGGCGGTGGTGCCGCCGGCGACGAGTATGGGGGTCTGGCCGAGGCGTTCGAGGAGGGTGGTTCCGCTGAGTCGTCCGATGGTCATGGCGAGGGCGAAGCAGGAGTAGCCTGCGGCGGCGATGCCGGGGTGGGCTGCCAGGTCCTGTTCGAGGTGGAGGGCGCCCCAGTCGGCGAGTGCGCCTTCGCCGAAGGCGGTGCAGAGGGCGATGAGGCCGAAGACGACCACCAGGCGGCGGGTGCGGCCGTCGAGGCGCCGCGGGGTGCTGTCCGCGCCGTCGACGTCACTGGGTCGCACCGGCGCTTCGAGGCGCAGGAGGGCGCGTCCCACGACGGCGGTGACGACCAGGCCGATCACGGTGAGGCCGAGCAGGTGGCGGGTGGGGGAGAGGGAGCCTGCGATCAGCCCGCCGAGCCCGGCGCCGACCATGCCGCCCAGGCTGAACGCGGCGTGGAAGCTGGGCATGATCGGGCGCCGCAGGGCGGCCACGAGGTCGACGGCGGCGCTGTTCATCGCCACGTTGATCCCGCCGTAAGCGGCGCCGAACACCAGGAGTACGAGCCCGAGCGAGAGTGCCGAATGCGTCAGCGGCGGCAGCGCGATGCTCAGCGGCATCAGCACCCCGCAGGCCACGGTCACCGGATGGCTGCCGAAGCGGCGGCAGAGCCGTCCGGTGAGCGTCATCGTGATGACGGCGCCTGCCGAGACGCCGAGCAGTGCTAGTCCGAGGTCGCTGGCTGATGCGCCGGTCTGTTCCTTGATGGCGGGGATGCGGACGACCCATCCGGCGAAGATGAAGCCGTCGAGCGCGAAGAAGACGGTGAGTGCGACACGGAGCCGGACAAGGCTCGGGGGAGTGGCCCGCGACGCTGCGGACGTGGTTTTGTTTAGTAGCGGCACAAAATCAGAGTAGAGGTGCGCACCCGTGGCGTACAAGACAGTTCCTGTGAGGCGGCGGTCACCGGTGGGCGGAAGGTTCTCGTGAGGCGACAGGGGAAGAGCAGTGGAAGAGCGGTGTACGAGCAGATGACGACTGAACGGCGAGGCGGCGTACGGATCATGGGAGACTCGCCCTCATGAACGGCAAGGCTGCCCCCCGCGCCGACGGGGATCTGTCCACGCGTACGCGCCTGGAGCGCGGGCGCGGCGCGCTCGGTCCCGCCCTTGAGCTCATCCACACCGGGCGTGCCCCGACCCGCGCCGTGCTCACCGCCGAACTCGGCGTCACCCGCGCCACGGCGGGCGCCGTCGCCGCCGAGCTCGAGGCGCTCGGCCTGATCAGGATCGACGCGAGGCCGAGCGCCCCCGCGGGTTCCCAGGGCCGCCCATCGCACGGCCTTTCCCTCGCGGATGACGGGCCCGTGACGCTTGCCGCGCAGGTGCACTCCGACGGCTTCCGGGCCGCGCTCGTCGGACTCGGTGGCCGGATCGTGGCCACCGCACCCGGCTGCGAGACGATCGACGCCGACCCGGCGCAGGTGCTCGGCTCCGTCATCGAGGCGGGTGCGCAACTGCTGCGGGAGACCGGCAGGCGGTGCGTGGGCGCGGGCCTCGCGGTGCCGTCCGCCGTCGCCGAACCGGAGGGCACCGCGCTCAATCCGCTGCACCTGGCGTGGCCCGCGGGCTCGCAGGTGCGCCAGATCTTCGCCGACTGCGTACGGGACGCGGGCATCGCGGGACCGGCATTCGCGGCCAACGACGTCAACCTCGCGGCCCTTGCCGAGCACCGGCACGGCGCAGGGCGCGGCGCCCGTGATCTGCTGTGCGTCGCGACCGGGCACCGGGGGGTCGGCGGCGCGCTCGTCCTCGACGGGCGCCTGCACACGGGCAGTTCGGGCCTCGCGCTCGAGGTCGGCCACCTCACCGTCAATCCGGAGGGCCGCCCCTGCCACTGCGGAAGCCGGGGCTGCCTGGACGTCGAGACGGACCCGCTGGCCTTCCTCACGGCGGCGGGTCGCGAGCCGGGCCCCGAGGGGCTGTTGCAGCAGGCCCGCGAACTGCTCCGCGACGAGGGCGGGGATCCCGCGGTCCGTTCGGCCACAGAGGAACTGATCGACCGCCTCGGCCTGGGACTCGCGGGCCTGGTGAACATCCTCAACCCGGACCGCATCATCCTGGGCGGCCTGCACCGTGCGCTCCTGGAGG
Source organism: Streptomyces sp. NPDC056486 (assembly GCF_042795295.1). NCBI lineage: Bacteria > Bacillati > Actinomycetota > Actinomycetes > Kitasatosporales > Streptomycetaceae > Streptomyces > Streptomyces sp. NPDC056486. The sequence continues at coordinate 135,811 of NZ_JBHTSF010000004.1, read as the reverse complement.
CGGACCCCGAGCGGCTGCGTGCCGTCGTCGCCGACCGGAGTCTGTGGGGGCGTAGCGGCGGTGTGCCGATTCTGGCCTGCACGCTGGACCACAACAGCCTGGTGGGGGCCGCCGAGCTGGCCTGGCAGCCGGTGCTCGACGACCCCCTCGGGGCGCTGGGTTAGACGCGGGCGGACTCTGTCGCCGCTGCCGGGCTCTGAGGCTCAACGTCCCGTGCGGCGGGGGTGGGTCGGCCGCTGCGAAGCCGCTTCAGGTCGGGCAGCAGCGTGAGGAGGCCGAGTGCGGCGAGGGCGGCGCCGATCCAGAGCGGCGCCCGCAGTCCGAACGTATCGATGGCGGGTCCGCCGACGGACGTCGCGATGATGATGCCGAGGGTGATGAACGAGGAGTGGACGGTGTTGACCAGCGGCCGGGCGTTGCCCGTGCGCTGGACGCGGGTCACGAGGGCCGGGTTCATGGTGACCCCGACCAGGCCGATGCCCATCATCAACACCACGGCGGCGAAGCTCAGTTGGGCGAGAACGGCGAAACCCGCGAGGAACGCCAGGTTGAGCAGCAGGCCGGTGAGCAGGACCGGCACGGTGTGCTTGTCGGCCAACCGGCCGACGACGGTGTTGCCGATGACGGTGGCCGCTCCGTATGCGATCAGCAGCAGGGGGACGGTGCCCGTCGAGAAGCCGGTGACCTCGGTGAGGATCGGGTTGAGGTAGCTGAAAGCGGAGAAGGTGGCGCCGATGATGAAGGTGCTGGTGGTGAGCGTCAGCCAGAGCCGGGGGTTGCGGAAGGCGCCCAGCTCCTGGCGGAGGTTGCCGCCGTCGCCGTCGGCGGCGCTCTCCATGCGCGGCACCCCGGCGATGGTGGCGAGCGCGGCGAGGACGGTCAGACCGGTGATGGCCCAGAACGCGGCACGCCAGCCCAGGTGTTCACCGATGACGGTGGAGAGCGGCAGGCCGAGGAGCGTGCCCAGCATCAGCCCGTTGAGAGCCACCGCGATGGCCCTGCCCCGCACTTCGGGACGGGTCAGGCGTGCGCACAGGGAGATGGAGATTCCGAAGAAGGCCTGCGATGCGATGCCGGTGATGACGCGGGCCACCAGCATGGTGCGGTAGTCAGGGGCGAGGGCGGCCAGCACGTTTCCTGCCAGGAATATGCCGAACAGGACTATGAGCGCCGTCTTCTGACGCATCTTCAGTAGCGCGATGGTGAGGAAGGGCCCGCCGAAGGCCATCGCTGCGGCGAAGGCGGTGATCAGGTAGCCGATCTCCGGGATCGTGGCGTCGAGTCCGTCGGCCATCTGCGGCATCAGACCGGCGACCACGAACTCGCTGGTCACCATGGCGAAGATGCCGAGGGCCAGGAGGTAGACGGCGCGGGGCATGGGGGCTCCTGTCGGGGTGGGATGGGATGGAAGCGAGCGGGGCGGTTAGGGGGGTGCACTGGGCGTACTGGGTGCACTGGGTCATGATTTGAGTTATGGACTGAACAGTGCAAAACGAGGGCATGCGTGAGCAGGCCGGAGCGCAGTGCGAGGGATGGAGTCGGCGGACCGGAGGGTCAGGGGTTCAGTGCGTCCATGGCGGTCTCGGCGATGGCTGTCAGCGTGGCTCGATCGGCGCCGCCCTGCGCCGAGATCCGCATCCCGCCGATGATGGCGTTCAGGAAGCGGGCCAGGTCGTTCGCGTCCCGCGTGGAGGTGATGTCGCCACCGCTCTGCCCCGCGCGGATGACGGCACTGATCGCAGTCAGTCGCGCCGCGAGGTCACGCGCGAGCATCTCGGCGGCCTCGGGGTCGCGCCCGGCGAGCTCCACGGTCGTGTTGACGGTCAGGCAGCCGATGCTGTGCCCGTCCTCGCGGCACTCGAACTCGGAGTCGACGGTACGGGTGAACAGGGCGCGAATACGCTCCATCGGGGGGCGCCCGGCATCCTCCAGGATCTCGACCTGGACGGACGTCATGGAGTCGATGTAGCGGGCCAGGGCTCGTTGGAACAGCTCGTGCTTGCTGCTGAAGGTGTTGTAGATGCTGCTGCGGCCCAGGCCGGTGGCGTCGCACAGGTCCTGGGTCGAGGTGGCCTCGTAGCCATTCGCCCAGAAGGCGCGCATCGCCGCGTCCAGGGCCCGTTCCTCGTCAAAGGTTCTCGGTCGGGCCATGTCGGTACGCTACAGGTTTTGGAACGGGCAGTGCAATATGCGAATCCAGAGTTACCTCTTAACGGGCTCTACTGGTAACGTCGATCTCCGAGGCGAGACGATGGAGCGGATTCCGAGCAGCGGGAGGCACTCAATGACGTGGCAGTTGACGGAGAAGTTCGAGACGCCGGACGGCTACGTGCGGTGGGCTTCGTTCGGGGAGGGTGACCCGGTGGTCCTTCTGCACGGCTCGCCGTTCTCGTCGTACATCTGGCGCGAGATCGCTCCCGCCCTGGCCCGAACGCGCAAGGTTCACGTCTGGGACCTGCTCGGATTCGGACAGTCGGAGCAGCGGCAGGGGCAGGATGTCGGCCTCGCGGCGCAGGGAAAGATCTTCGCCCGCCTTCTCGCGCACTGGGGTCTGTCCCGCCCCAGCGTCGTCGCGCACGACGTTGGTGGGGCGGTGGCGCTGCGGGCGCTGCTTCTGGAGGGCGCGGAGTACGGGGATCTCACGCTGGTCGACGCGGTCGGCGGTGGCGCGTGGGGGACGGGCTACTTCAAGCTCATCCGCGAGAACGCACACGTCTTCGAGCAACTCCCCGACTACGCCCACGAGGCGCTGGTGGCCAGTCACCTCCGCCGGGCCACGCACACCGGCTACAAGCCGGGCATCCTGGACGCGTATATCGACCCATGGCGCGGCACGGAAGGGCAGGCGGCGTTCTACCGCCAGTATCGCCAGTTCGCGCAGTCCCAGACGGACGAGCTGGAGCCCCTCCTCGGTGAGGTGACTGTGCCTACCCGCATCATCTGGGGCCGCGAAGACCGCCTGCTGCCGACGGAGTTCGCCGATTTCCTGCGCACACGGATCCCGCACGCCGAACTGACCTGGGTGGACGGCGCGGGCCACACGATCCAGGACGACGCACCCGCTCGGCTGCTTTCACACCTGGAGGCACGCTTCCGGACCGTGCCTGTCTGAGCGGGCCCCCGGTCGGCTCGGTGGCGGGGGCCAGCCCACCACCTCCTCCCTACGCCCACTCCACCGCGAACGCCCGCCCCGGATTTGCCGTCATCATCCGCTCCACCACGTCCTTACCCGCGGCGAGTTCGAGCCGTGGCCGCACCCTGCGCAGCAGGTGGGGAAGCCCGGGGCCGCCGTTCACCGCGCGTGCTCCGGCCGTTGTCGTGTCGCCGCCCAGGAGCAGTTGGCCGGCGAAGCCTGCCTCGGCCAGGGTCTGTACGGCCTCCGGCATGCGCCAGTCCGTGGCGTGGTTGGCATGGGAAGGGCCGTCGAGGGCGAGGTAGGCACCGGCTTCGGCGACCAGGTGGTGGATCGTGAAGTCGGGGGAGCGGTTCAGGTGGCCGAGGATCAGGCGGTCGGGCGGCACGTCCAACTCGTCGCACAGCAAGTCGAGTACGTCCAGGGCGCCCGTGCCGAGTTCCAGGTGGACGGCGATGGGCGCGCCCGTCGCGTGGTGGGCCTCGGCCGCCGCGTTCATCGTCCAGCGTGCGTGCGCGTCCAGGCCGTGGAAGCCGCCCGCGACTTTGATCAGCCCGGCCCGGACGCCGGTGTCGCCGATGCCCTCGGTCAACTCCCTGACGAAGAGGTCGGCGAGTCCGTCGGTGCGGAGGCGGTCCAGTAGCTCCGGCGTGTAGTGGACTGACTGGTGCAGGCCCGTCGCGGCGACGATCCGTACGCCCGATGTCCGGGACAGCTCGGGCAGTTCCCCCGCACGGCGCCCCATCCCGTACGGCGTCCACTGGATCAGGCTCTCGCCTCCGGCCGACCGGAAGGCCGAGAGCTCCTGCGCCGCGGAGGTGGCCGAATCCAATTCCTGTCGCGGGAGTTGAGGGCTCGTCAGGAAGAGGTGGTCGTGGGCGTCACAGATCCCGAGGCCTTCGGGGGCGATGTCTCCGAGTACGGTGCGAACTGTGCGAACTGTGCGAACTGTGCGGAGAGTGTGGGCCGTCTGGGCCGCGCTGTCGCTGCGAGAGGCGTCCACTGTGCTCACCACTGCCGACCCGCCGGGAGCAGGGTCCGCTCCGGAGCGGACACATGCAGCACCTGGAACACGTCTCCCTGCCCCTTGGGGGATTCGTGGTCCCAGACGGAGAAGAGCAGCGCCTCCCATGTGCGCGGGTCAATGGCCGCCGCCGCGTAGATCGCACCTTCCCGCTGCACCAACTGACTCGTCTCGTCGGCTAGTTCTGCTGCCAGACCACCCAAGTGGGTGGCGGCAGGGACGCGTATGCGACGACGTATCGCGGACTTCGCAGACTTTGCGGATTTCGTCGCCTTCGAGGACGCGCCCGCCGCAGCCCCGTCCGCGAACGCCAGGCCCGTCCAGTGCTGCACCTGCGGTCGCCCGAAGTCGTCGACGATGCCCTGGAATCCGGGACCCCAGAGGAAGGAGTTCATTCCCTCGGGAGTGTTCCAGAGGTAGAACGGCGCGTACTGGTTCACGGGGGAGCCGTCGATGCCGCGCTCGCGGATCAGGTACGCCTTGGCGCCGAGGCCCGGACAGTCGTCCAGCAGGTGTCCCTTGGCTGCCACCCGCTCGCGGATGATGCCCATGTCGTAGTCGGCCGGAAGCGTGATCTCGTACTGCATCGCGTGCATGGTGGTTCGCTCCTCGAGCTCAGGCCGCCGGGTACTCGTCCGCGCTCACGTGCGCGTCCCAGTGTGTGGTCGTGCCGTCGTCCGTTGCCTCGACGACCGCCAGATGTGTCATGAAGGTGCGGGGTCCCGCGCCGTGCCAGTGCCATTCGTCCGGCTCGATCCAGATGGTGTCGCCCGCGCGGATCGTCTCCGCCTCGCCACCTTTGCGCTGCACAAGGCCCTCGCCCTCAAGGACGTGCAGGACCTGCCGTGCGGGTGGCGGTGCCAGGCGGTGTGCGCTCCCGGGGCGAAGTGGACGTTGAACATGCGCAGCCGGGAGGGGGACGGTGGCGCGGCGATCTCGTCCAGCCACACCGTGCCGGTGAAGTTCTCGGCGGGGCCCGCCTGGCTGTCCGGGCGATTGCGGGTGATGTGCACTGCTCTCCAAGTCCCATACGGAGAAGGGGGAAGTCTCTTACTGAGCGAGGCCCCTCTTACGAAGCGAAGCCTTTGCGAAGTGAAGCCTCTTACGAGGAGGGAGGGGTGGTGGCGGCAAACAGAAGCGCGAGCAAGCCTCGTACGCCGGTGTCGAAAGCCGCCGGTGACCCCGAGGCCCGGGCCAGTACGTAGCCGCCCTGGACCGTCGCGACGACCGTCGCCGCGATCGCCCGCGCGTCGAGCGTGGGCGCGAACTCGCCCCGGTCCTGGCCCTCTTCGACGATCCCGGCGATCCGGCCCCGCAGCCAGTCGAGCGTCTCGGTGACGGGCGCGCGCAGCTCGTCGCTCGCGATGACGTCCGGGTCCATCGTCAGCCGCCCGACCGGGCAGCCGCGCAGTACGTCGCGCTCGCGCAGCAGGTACGCCTCGATGCGTTCGTACGCCGATCCGGTGCCGCCGAGGACGCCATCGGCCGTGGCGCGCAGTTCGTCCGCCGTACGCCGGATCGCGGCGAGCGCGAGGTCGGGTTTCCCCGCGAAGTGGTGGTACATGCTGCCTTGCCCGGCGCCCGCGTGCTGCTGGATCGCCTTGGGGCTCGTGCCGACGTAGCCGCGCTCCCACAGCAGTTCGCGGGTGGACTCGATCAGACGCTCCGGGGTGCTCATGAACGTACTGTACATACTAGTAGGTACAGAGGTCTAGGCGGCGGCGCCTGCCGGTGCCGGACGCCGCCCCGACCTGGCCCGATCCCGATCCCGACCCCGCCGGGAGCAGCCCCGCAGCCTCCACGTACTCCCGGCGTGGTACTCGCACTGCCGCTGGCCGTACGACGACCGGGACCCCCTCGGAGCGCGAGTCTCAAGGCATCGCTCAAGGCATCGCTCAAGACGTCGCTCAACTGCAGGCGTCGCTCAAGGAACCGCAGACATCGCTCCGAGGAGATGGACACCATGAACACCCTGGCTCACTTCGACGGCGGGCCCGGCCCGTGGATCCTGTTCTTCCCGCTCGTCTGGGCCGCCGTAGTGATCGGCGGCATCACCCTCCTGCGCCGCACCGTGTGGCGGGGCCGCCGCGCACCGTGGCAACGGGACGGCGCCGAGCGGAACGTACGCATCGACGAGAAGTCCCCCATCGCCGTGCTCGGCCGTCGCTTCGCCTCCGGCGAGATCGACGAGGACGAGTACTGGCGGCGGCTGTCCGTCCTGAACGAGGAGTTCGGCCGCACCTCCAAGGGCGGTGCGGCATGACCGCCACGACCGGACGTGAACACCGCGGCACCACCACCCTCGACGCCGCCCGGGTCACCGGGGCCGTCAAGGTCTACGGCAGGGGCGACACCGCCGTACGGGCCCTGGACGGGGTGAGCGTCGGCTTTCCCGCCGGACGCTTCACCGCGATCATGGGCCCGTCGGGCTCGGGCAAGTCCACCCTGATGCACTGCGCCGCGGGCCTCGACACCCTCACCTCGGGCGCGGCCCACATCGGCGACACCGATCTCGGCACGCTCGACGACCGCCGCCTCACGCTGCTGCGCCGCGACCGCATCGGCTTCGTCTTCCAGGCCTTCAACCTGGTGCCGACGCTGACCGTGGCCGAGAACATCACGCTCCCGATGGACCTCGCGGGCAAGCGCGGCGACGGAGCGTCGGCGGAGTGGACCGACGCCCTCATCGATGTGGTCGGGCTGCGCGACCGCCTCCACCACCGCCCCGCCGAGCTCTCCGGCGGACAGCAGCAACGCGTCGCCGTGGCACGGGCGTTCGCGGGCCGGCCCGATGTCGTCTTCGCCGACGAACCGACCGGGAACCTCGACTCGCGCTCCGGCGATGAAGTCCTGCGGCTCCTCGGCCGAGCGGTGCGGCAGATGGACCGCACCGTCGTCATGGTCACTCACGACCCGGTGGCCGCCGCCCACGCCGACGAGGTCGTCTTCCTGGCCGACGGCCGTCTGGTGGACCGGATGGCCGACCCGACCGCCGACAAGGTCCTCGACCGGCTCAAGGCCTTCGACGCGAAGGCCCCGGCCACACCCGGTACCGAGGGAGCACCGTCATGAGTTCCCTGAGCGCGTCCGCGCGCATCAGCCTCTCCTCGCTGCGCGGCCACAAGCGACGCTTCGCCGGTACGTTCCTTGCGGTCATGCTCGGTGTCGCCTTCCTGGCGGGCACGCTCGTCATGGGCGACACCTTGCGCGGCAGCTTCGACACGATGTTCGGCAACGCGACGAGCGGCACCGACGCCGTAGTACGCAGCGCCGACACCATCACCACCCCCGACGACAGCCAGGGCACCCGGCAGCCCGTCAAGACCTCGCTCGTCGAGAAGATCGAGCAGACCGACGGCGTCGCCGCCGCCGCGCCCGCCATCCAGGGCGCGGGCCAGCTCCTCGGCAAGGACAAGGAGCCCATCGGCGGCGAAGGCCCGCCCACCCTCGCCGGCAACTGGATCGACGACAGCGAGCTGAACGCCTACCAGCTGGCCGAAGGCCGCACCCCCGCCAAGTCCGGCGAGGTCGTCATCAACCGGGGCGCCGCCGAAGCCGGCGACCTGAAGGTCGGTGACACGACCACGCTGCGCACCCCCGACCCCGTCAAGGTGACGATCGTGGGCCTGGCGACCTTCGGCGGCGAGGACGGCATGGCGCAGACGACCTTCACCGGCATGACACTGGCCGACGCGGAGAAGTACCTGACGCCGAAGCCCGGAGAGGCCGCGTCCATCCAGGTGCGGGCCGGGCCCGGCGTGAGCGAGCAGGAACTCGTCGACGCGCTGAGTCCCGTACTTCCCAAGGGAGTTGAGGCGATCACCGGCGAGGCGTCGGCGGCGGAGAACACCGACAACATCTCCGGCCAGTTCCTGACGCTCTTCACCGGCTTCCTGCTCGTCTTCTCCGGCGTCGCCCTCCTCGTCGCCACCTTCAGCATCCACAACACCTTCGCGATCGTCGTCGCCCAGCGCACCCGTGAGAACGCCCTCCTGCGCGCACTCGGCGCCTCGCGCCGACAAGTCGCCGTCTCCACCCTGGTCGAGGCGAGCGTGGTCGCCGTGGTGGCGTCCGCCGCGGGCCTCGCGGGCGGTATCGGGATCGCGGCCGGGCTGCAGGCTCTCTTCCCTGCCATCGGATTCCCTTTCCCCGAGGGCGACTTGGTGATCAGCGCCCTGTCGATGCTGCTTCCCCTGGCCGTCGGCATCGTGGTCTGCCTGGGCTCCGCCCTGCTGCCCGCCGTCCGCGCAGGGCGCACCGCACCCCTGGCCGCGCTGCGCGAGACGGCGGTCGACCACTCCGGAGCATCGCGCACACGCGCCATGGTGGGCACGGGCCTGGCGCTCGCCGCCGTGGGCCTCTCACTCACCGGAGTTCTCGTCAGCCCGTCCTTGTGGCTGGCAGGGGCCGGGGCGGTCCTCGCTCTCGCCGCGTTCGTCGTGCTCGGACCCGTCGCGTCCTCGCGGGCGGTACGCATTCTCGGCGGACCCCTCGACCGGCTGCGCGGCGTCACGGGCGGGCTCGCCAGGCGCAACGCCCTGCGCAGTCCCAAGCGGACCGCCGCCACCGCGAGCGCCCTGATGATCGGTGTCGCCGTCGTCTCGCTCTTCACGGTCTTCGGCGCCTCGCTGAAGGCGACCATGGACCAGACGGTGAACCGCTCCTTCGCCGGTGACCTGGCCATCAGCACCCCGGGCTTCGGCGCGGGCGGCAGCGGACTCAGCCCCGGGCTCGCGCCCGCGCTCGCCGAGTCGCCCGAGGTCGCGACCGCGGTCGGACTCGGCAAGGGAGCGGCAGAGGTCGACGGGGAAGGGCGCGCCCTGACCGTCACGGATCCGGTTCCCTTCGCCAAGTCCTTCGACCTCGGCAAGATCGACGGATCCCTCGACGACCTCGGCACCAACGGCATCGCGATCACGCGCACGGAGGCCGAGAAGCAGGACCTCAAGGTCGGCTCCCAGGCCGAACTCGCCTTCGCCGACGGCAAGAAGACCACCTTCACCGTCCGCGCGCTGTACGGCAGGTCGGAGCTCGCGGGGGACTACGTCATCACTCGCGAGGCCTGGGCGCCGCACCGCATGCAGGACGCCGACAGCCTCGTCTCCGTATCCCTCAAGGACGGGGTGAGCGCGGACGACGGCAAGGCCGCGGTCTCCAGGATCGCGCAGGAGTACGGCAATCCGGATGTGCAGACCCGTGATGAGTACGCGCAGTCCGCCGCGGGCGGCATCGACATGATGCTCACGCTGGTCTACGCCCTGCTCGCGCTCGCCGTCCTGATCGCCCTGCTCGGTATCGCCAACACGCTGACCCTCGCGATCCACGAACGGACCCGTGAGCTGGGCCTGCTGCGTGCCGTCGGACAGACCAGGGCGCAGCTGCGGGCCATGGTCCGCTGGGAGTCGGTGCTCGTCGCGGCCTTCGGCACGGCCGGTGGTATCGCGCTCGGCGGCTTCCTCGGCTGGGTGCTCGTCAAGGCCGCTGACGGCGCGACGAGCAGTGCCTTCGCGTTCGCCGTGCCGCCCGTGCAGCTGACGGTGGTCGTCCTGGTGGGCCTGGCGGCGGGAGCCCTCGCGGGTCTGCGTCCGGCACGACGGGCCGCACGCCTGGACGTGCTGCGTGCGATCGCCACCGAGTGACGTAGGACGCCCGCTCCGCGGAGCCTGTCACCGCCCGGTCAGCCGACAACGGCCGACCGGGCGGGAGCATGTCCGGGCGCGTGCCCGTCGGTGAGGGCATGCGACCCGACGCCGAGTTCCGCGAAGGGGCCCTCCGTGGCCGCGCCGTACGCCGGGAACGTGGACGGCAGTGCGACGGCGGACAAAGGGGCCGGGAGGGTGAACCAGACGACTTTGCCCGCGTCACCGTGGGGGCGTACCCCCCAGCTCTCGCTGACCGCGGCGACCATGGCGAGCCCGCGGCCACAGGTCGCGAACGGATCCGCGTCGTGCACCTCGGGAAGGCGGGGGTCGTGGTCGTGCACGGAGACCGTGAGGCGGTCGAGCAGCAGCTCGATCTCCACGGTGCACACCTTGTCCGGCTGTGCGTGCCGGTGCACGTTGGTCAGGAGCTCGGTCACGCCGAGCGCGGCCTGGTCTATCAAGGGATCGAGATGCCAGTAGCGCAACTGCGCCGATACGATTCTGCGGACCTGGCCGATCCTCGACGGCAGGGCCTGAAGCTCTACCGTGCAATACCTGCTTGGCTGGCTGATCACGGGTGCGACTCCCCGAATTGCGGTCCGGAAGAAGGCGACGATCGGATCCAGCAGCGGCCGCGGGGTCTGCCGGCTGCTGTTCGTAGCCGGCGGGCTGGTTCGCAGCGTCATCGCCGGTGAACCCAGAGTGATGTGAAACCAGAATGACTCAGGGGGTGCGGGCATGCAACTCGCGCCGCACCTGCCGGGAGCGGGTGGGCCCCTCAGGCGCGTGCCCTGTGGCCTCCGGCCCTGCGTACCGCGTCGATGAACCTGCGTACCGTGGGTGGCCCCGACTTGCCCGGGGCGGGATCATGATCGGCGAGGGTGAGTCGATAGCGCGTGCCGTTCAGTTCGGCGAGGGCCCGGTCGTCGGCGGCGAACCATGGCTTGCCGGCCCGCACGCTCTGGACCGGGGCGCTGTCGATCTCCCGGCCGTAACTGGTCAGGAGCTCGAACCTGCCGTCGGTGATGCGGATTTGACCCGCCCGGGTGAGGGAGCGTAGCCGTCGTCCGATCTGCACGCCTGTGGCCGTGAAATCCGGCTCCGCCATGACGTTCCGCCCCCTTGAGCGATTCGGTTGGTCGTTCCGTACGAGACCGCCGTCCCGTGCGGTGCAGTCTGCACGCACCTGGCGGCGAGCACCAGTGCGTATGAAGACGTGGTCACAAATGGACGCCTTCCACTATCCAGTGTGCCTTGCCGATGTTTCAGCCGTCTGAGCCAGGTGTGCCTTTGAGGTGCTCAAAGGTGTGTTTATGCAGGTGAGAAGCGTGCGGAAGGTGCATATGATCGAGGCTTCCGGCCCGCTCGGAGCGCGGCCGGGTTGACGCCAAGGAGCCGCGCGGTGAGCACCACACAGCAGGAACAAGCCGATGAACCGATGGCCACACTCGACGTGGACCGCAGCGACGCGGAGTACCGGGTCTGGCTCAAAGAAGCCGTACGCAAGGTCCAGGCCGACGCCAACCGTTCCGCCGACACACACCTGCTGCGCTTCCCGCTGCCGGAGCACTGGGGCATCGACCTGTATCTCAAGGACGAGTCCACCCACCCGACCGGCAGCCTCAAGCACCGTCTGGCCCGCTCGCTCTTCCTCTACGGGCTCTGCAACGGCTGGATCCGGCCAGGGCGGCCGGTCATCGAGGCGTCCAGCGGCTCGACAGCCGTCTCCGAGGCGTACTTCGCGAAGCTGATCGGGGTGCCCTTCATCGCGGTGATGCCCCGCACGACCAGTGCCGAGAAGTGCCGTCTGATCGAATTCCACGGCGGCCGATGTCATTTTGTGGACGACTCGCGCACGATCTACGCCGAATCGGCCGCCCTGGCCGTCGAGACCGGCGGCCACTACATGGACCAGTTCACCTACGCGGAGCGGGCCACGGACTGGCGCGGCAACAACAACATCGCCGAATCGATCTACCAGCAGATGAAGCTGGAGCGCTATCCGGAACCCGCGTGGATCGTCGCCACGGCGGGCACGGGCGGCACGTCGGCGACCATTGCCCGCTACGTCCACTACATGCAGTACGACACCCGGCTCTGTGTCGCCGACCCGGAGAACTCGTGCTTCTTCGACGGCTGGACCCACCACGACCCGGACGCCACCAGCGACTGCGGCTCCCGCATCGAGGGCATCGGCAGGCCCCGGATGGAGCCGAGCTTCGTACCCGGTGCGATCGACCGCATGATGAAGGTGCCGGACGCGGCGAGCGTCGCCGCCGTACGTGCCCTGGAGGAGGCGATCGGCCGCAAGGCGGGTGGCTCCACCGGAACCGGACTGTGGAGTTCCTTGAAGATCGTCGCCGAGATGGTGGCCGAGGGCCGCACGGGCAGCGTCGTCACGCTCCTCTGCGACCCGGGTGACCGCTATCTGGACAAGTACTACTCGGACGCGTGGCTGGCCGGACAGGGTCTGGACATCACGGCGTACGCGGCTTCGATCAAGACGCTCCTCGCGACCGGCACCTGGAGCTAGCAGCGCTCAACTCCGGTGCGGGGCTCAGGCGTTGGTCGCGGCCAGACGTCGGTCGAGGTTCGTGACGGCATCGCGGAAGGCCCGGCCCATGCCCGCCCTGCCGAGCTTCAGGGTGAAGCGGAAGAGTGCCGCGCCGTCCGCGGCGAACGTCCACTGCACGCGGGTGCCTGTACCGGCCGGGGTGAGCCGCCACTCCTCGAGGAGGGCGCGCAGGCCCGGAGCGTTCGACTCGTCGACGCGATAGGCGTACCGCTCTGCCGGGTCGGCGGCCACGATCGTCTCCCAGAAGCGGGTGCCGCCCTTGAGCCTGACCTCGCGGCCCTTGCCGCCGTCCGGGCCGTCGATGGGTCGGCACAGCGTGACCGCCGTGAACCACTCGGGCCAGTCGGTCATGTCGTCGGCGAGAGCGCGGTACACGGTCTCCGGAGGTGCGCTCACCTCACGGGCGAAGACCAGACGCAATGGAGCGGACTCGGTGAACTCGAGCCCCACGGGCCTCAGTCGGCGTGCCATCTAGCTCAGCCCCCAGCGGAATCGGGTGGTTGAACGGCCACCGTCACCATAGCTGGCGGGCCGTCAGATGTCTGCGGTGCTCCCGGCGTTCTCCGCCTGCCCGATGCTCTCGCCGTGCTCGTCCTGTTCGCCCGGCCCCGGCCCCGGCTCATCGGGCTCGCCGGTGACCACCAGGCGCCGTAGATGCTCGGCGATCTCTCCCCGCGCCTCCGCGGGCAGTCCGGCATCCGTCACGAGGGTGTCGACCTGCTCCAGGGTGGCGAACGAACTCAGGCCCACCGTGCCCCACTTGGTGTGGTCGGCGACCACGATGACCCGGCGCGCCGAGTGCACAAGACGCCGGTTGGTCTCCGCCTCCGCGAGATTCGGCGTGGACAGACCGGCCTCCGCCGATATGCCGTGCACACCCAGGAACAGCACATCGAAGTGCAGCGCGTCGATCGCCTGGTCGGCGACCGGGCCCACCAACGAGTCCGACGGGGTGCGCACCCCGCCCGTGAGGACCACGGTGGCCGCACCCTGACGCCGCCCCGAGGTGCGCTGCGCGGAGTGGAAGACATCCGCGACCCGCACCGAGTTCGTCACCACCGTCAGGTCCGGCACATCCAGAAGATGGTGGGCAAGGGCATACGTCGTCGTGCCGCCGGAGAGCGCGATCGCCGTGCCCGGCGCCACCAGGGAGGCCGCGGTGCGCGCGATGTCCTCCTTGGCGTTGAGCTCCAGACCCGACTTGGCCTCGAACCCCGGCTCGTGCGTGCTCGCCTCGACCACCGGGACGGCGCCGCCGTGCACCTTCTCCAGGACGCCCTGGCGGGCGAGGGCGTCGAGGTCGCGGCGGATCGTCATGTCCGACACACCCAGCTTGCGGGTCAGTTCATTGACACGGACCCCGCCCCGGCGGCGTACCTCGTCGAGGATCAAGGCGCGGCGCTGCTCCGCGAGGAGGTTCTGATTCTCACTCACGTCCGTCACGGCCCTTCTGCCTCGTCACACCCGTCACACGCGTCGCGCCCGTCAAATGCGCTGCCTCATCCTCGCATGCGCCCATGACAGGCGGCCCACCGCCCGAGACCGTGCGTTCACCCGGAACGGGGAGATTACGTGATGACGGGTGTGGACGGGGCCGTCAGCGGAGAGCCTTCTTCCCTGACCAAGCGCATATTCGGGGGAGTACGCGCGTCTTCGGGGGAAGCGGAACAGTGGCAGCTGACAGCAGAGAAGAGACGGCTCTCGAACTCCTCGTCCACGGAGTCGGGGGCACCACGCCCGAGAGGATGCTGGGCGATCCGAGCACCGTGCGGATCTCCGGTGACGACACGGCGGCGGTATTCCGCCGTGCCGAGGACGCCGACGCCGAGAAGCGTCCGGACGACTACCGGGGCAAGCCGGTCCCCGAGGCGTACGTCTGGTGCAATCTGACCTCCGGGAACGGCTCGCGGGCCCTGTGGCTCCTGCTCCTTCCGTTCATGGTGGTCAACCTCGCCCACTGGATGCGTCCCACATCGCGACGCATGAAGAAGACAGTTCGTACGTACGGCCTCCTGGTGCGCCTCATCGGACTCACCCTCACCGTCCTGCTCGTCGCCGCCGCCTGCGAGGTCGCCATCGACCTGACGGCCTGGCAGTGCGCGGGCACCCCCGAGTGCGCCGCCGAGCGCTCCTGGCTCGGCTTCCTCGCCCCTGACGCCTCCGGGCACGGCGGCTGGTGGAGCCAGCCGGGGCGCCGCCTCGCACTCGCCGCGCTGGTCCCCGCCGCGCTCACCGGACTGCTCTGGTACCTCTCGCAGCGCACCTGGAGCGCGTACGAATCCCAGACGCCGCTGCCCCACCAGGCCGACCCCGAGGAGGACGCCGGGCGAACCGGCGCGCTCGGCAGGCCCGGTTTCTGGTACGGGCGCCGCCTTGTGGCCCGGCTGCGGGCCGCGCACACCGCCGCGGGATTCCTGACGGTTGCCGCAGCGGTCGGCACATCGGCCGCGCGCCACGACCGGAGCTCCGGCGGGTCCGCACTGCTCGACGCCCTCGGCTGGATCCTCGATGTGACGCTCGTCCTTGGCGGGGCCATCGTCGTCCTCGTGGTGTGGCGCAGGGGCCGCAGCGAGAACAAGCTCGACCAGCACCTCGACGAGAAGCTGATCCACCGACTGCCCCTGGGCGCGCTCGGCCTGCTCGTCCTGACCCTCCTGTACGCCGGATGGTCACGCCCCGACTGGACTTCTGAGGGCAGGCTGCCGGGCAACGCGACCTTCGGCGGCATCGCCCTGGTCCAAGGGCTCCTGGTCATCACCCTCGCGGTCGTCGCCCGCGCGCTCTACCGCACGGCCCCCGACCCCCGCACCGCGCTGCGGGGCTTCGCGGGACCCGCCGTCGCCATGCTGTCCTGCGCGCTCGGCGGGGTGATGTCGGGAGGCGGCGCCCAGCGCGTCGCCGACTGGCTCGACGGCGCGGGGGCGCCCGGCTCAGGCGGCACCATCGACGGCCCGCCCGTGCTGCTCACCTGGCAGGCGTCAGTGATCCCGCCCCTCCTCGTGGTCGTCGCGGCACTCTGCGGCTGGCTCGGCGTCCGCACCTGGCAGCGGGCCCGCCGCGACCGGCCGAACGTGCCGCGCGAGTACCCGGGCGAGCCCAAGGACGAGGCACGCAGCCGCCGCATCGCGGGCACACGCGCGCGGGCCGCCCTCACCGACCGGGCACCGCTGCTCGTGGGCATCACCTCAGGGGTGACGCTGCTGCTCGGCGCGGGGGCGCTCGTCGGCGCCTGGGTGAGCGAGGAAGTGCCCAGCGAAGCCGCGCAGGGCTTGCCGCTCTTCTTCGAAGGAGCCGCCGAGACCTCGCAGGCACTGGGCTCCTGGCTGATCGGCTTCGGCTTCATACTGTTCGTGACCTGGGGCCGCCGCGCCTATCGCGACCCCTCCGCACGCCGCACCATCGGCATCCTGTGGGACGTCGGCACGTTCTGGCCCCGCGCCGCCCACCCCTTCGCCCCGCCCTGCTACGCCGAGCGCGCGGTCCCCGACCTCACCTGGCGCATGCACACCTGGACCCGGGCGACGCGCGCCACGGGCGGCAGGCTCGTCATCTCCGGACACTCCCAGGGCAGTGTCCTGGCCGCCGCAGCCGCCTGGCAGCTGTGGCCCTCCGTCCGCAAGAGGGTCGCCCTCCTCACGTACGGCTCACCTCTGGAGCGTCTCTACGGCCGCTGGTTCCCGGCCCACTTCGGCCCGGCCGCCCTCAGCTCACTGCACCGCGAGGTCGACTGCTGGCGCAACCTGTACCGCACCACCGACCCGATCGGCGGCCCCGTCCGGGTGGAGCCCGACGGCGACGGACCGCGGGTCGACCACGACGCCCTCAAGGACCCCCTGGTCTACGGCCGCACGGCGGAACACCCGCTGCCCGCACCGATCCTGGGCCACTCCGACTACCAGGCCGACCCGGCTTTCGCCGAGGAGCGCGCCCGGCTCCTTGCCCGGCTCAAGCCCGCCGTACCCGCCCCGCGCCCACAGACCGCCGAACCCGCCGAGACGGTCACGGCAGCTCTGGCAGATCTTCCGGATACAGCAGGGTGAGGTCGTCCGTGCTGGGCTCCTCGAACTGCGCGACGCGCCCCGCGTGCCGCTCCACCATCGCTTCGAACGTCTGGCGCGCGGTGCGGCCGTTGCCGAACGCGGGACCCTTCGGAAGCGCCGTGAAGTACTTCAGGAGGGCCTCGCCCGTCCCCGTGTCGAGGCGGTACTCGTGCTCCTCGGCCTGCTGCTCGACGATGTGGAGCAGCTCCTCGGGGGCGTAGTCCCCGAAGGTGATGGTCCGTGAGAAGCGCGACGCCACACCGGGATTGACGGAAAGGAACCGCTTCATCTCCGCCGTGTATCCCGCGACGATCACCACCACCGCCTCGCGGTGGTCCTCCATCAGCTTCACCAGCGTGTCGATGGCCTCCCGGCCGAAGTCACGCCCGGAGTCCTCGGGCGAGAGCGCATACGCCTCGTCGATGAACAGCACACCGCCGCGCGCCCGGTCGAACGCCTCCTGCGTGCGGATCGCCGTCGACCCGATGTGCTCGCCCACCAGGTCGACCCGGGACACCTCGACGAGATGCCCGCTCTGCAGGACGCCGAGCGATGCCAGGATCTCGCCGTAGAGCCGCGCCACGGTCGTCTTGCCGGTGCCGGGGGAGCCGGTGAACACCAGATGGCGGCGCGCGGACGCGGCCTTGAGCCCCGCGAGCTGCCTGCGCCGCCCGACCTCGATCATGTCGGTGAGGGCGCGCACCTCGCGCTTGACGCTGTCCAGGCCGACCAGCTTGTCGAGTTCACCGAGCACGTCCTTCGACGAGCGGGACGGCGGCTCGGGGGCCGGGTTCTTCTCGGCTGCCGGGTCCGTGACGCGCTGCCCGGGAATCGCGCCGAGCAGGCCGACGGACTGCGTGGCCGTCTGCGGGGCGGAATCCTGCGCCGCGGCCACCGCGCCCCGCACTCCGCCGCTCTCGTCGCTGGTGCAGTCCTCGACGAGCGGCCCGTCCTCGGCGAACTCGAAGCCGCCGCGCGCGCACCGCTCGGTGCGGCACTTCTTCAGCGTCGTACGACATCCGTCTATGACGTGGAAGCCGTAGCCTCCGCTGTCGGTCACCCGGCAGCCGTGCAGGCTGCCGCGGCCGCCCGCCGAGACGTAGAAGCCGGCCTCCGCGGGCGAAGTGACCGTGCAGCGCTCGATGGTGGGGTCGGCGCCCTTGGTGACGATGACGCCGGTCTGTACGCCGTCGACCGTGCAGTTGGCCAGGGTGCCGCCGCTGCCGTGGTCGCGGAACCACGCGCCGGTGGCGGCCTCGCGGATGCGGCAGTCGTCCAGCTGCGCCGTCGCGCCGTCGCTCACGGACACCGCCGTGTTGCGCACCTGGGAGAGATCGCTGTCGACGACGTCGGCGCGCGAGCCGCGGTCCAGGACGAACAGCGCGTCCGGCACGTCGTGCACCCGGCACGACTCCAGGACGGCGGTCGCCCCGTCGCTGACCCACACCGCGGGGTAGTCGCCCGTGCTGTCGTGGATCTCGCACTGGTTGGCGTCCACGCGCGTGCCCGGGTCCCACACCGAAAGGCCGTTGCGCCCGAACTGGCGCACGGTGGAACGCGTCAGGGTGAGCACCGAGCGGGAACGCAGATCGATCGCGTTCTCCGGGATGTCGTGGATCCGGCAGTCGGCGAGCGTGAGCACGGCGTCCGTGTCGAGCGTGACGCCGTCCGACGTCGTGCGGTGCACGTCGCAGTCCGTCAGATGGGCCGCGGCCCGCGCGGTGATCTGCACGCCCGAGCCCTTGACCTCGTACACCTCGCAGCCGATCGCCTCGAGCCCCGAGTGCTCACCGGTCACCGAGAGGCCGGCGCCGGACGCGTGATGCACCCGGCAGCGCTCGAGGCGGGGGTGCGCGCCGCCGCGCACGGCGATGCCCGACTGCCCGGCCGAGACGATCTCGCACTCCTCGAAGACACCGCCCCCGCCGTCGAGCACGGCGATACCGATGCCGCCGGGGTTGTCGACCGTGCAGCGCCGCACGGTCGGGCGGGCTCCGCCGCGCACCTCTATGCCGGACGCGGAACGCGTCACCACGCGTACGTCGATGAGTTCCGGCGCCCCGTCCTCGACGAGCAGCGCGGGCGCCGCCGAGTCCTGCCCCTCGACATGCAGGCCCTGCACCACGGCGGACGACCGGACGGTGAGCGGGACCCCGTCGGAGGGCGCGATGCGCACGGAGCCGGGGGAGCCCTCCGGGCCGCGCAGCGTCACCGCCCGCTGGACGACGAGGTTCTCGCGGTACGTGCCGGGGGCGATGGTGAGCACGTCCCCGTCGCTCGCGGCCTCCAAGGCGGCAGCGAGCGATGTGTAGTCGCCCGTGCGGCGCCGCCATCGCGAGGTGCCGGTATGCGTCACCTGGACCGTGCCCTGTGCCATGGAGTTGCTCTGCCCCCACCTGGTCGTACGCGGGACCTCACGACCTCGCGCAAGGCGCCGAAGAGTTCGGCCGGTCCACCGTAGCGCGCGCGGCGAGGGCGAGTTGACCCGATCGCCAGGCTCTCACCTGGTCATCGCCGGTCTCTCACCGGCCCCGGAAGTGGTATCGACAGCGGTATCGGCGGCTCAGGAGCCGGTGCCGGTCCGTCCCCAGTCAGGCCCCGCCTTGTCCCAGGCCTGGTCCCAGCGGTCGTACCGGCGCAGGACGATCCGCCAGACGACGACGCGCCTTGCCCCCTCGACGAGTCCGGCGGCCGCGAGGGCGACACCGAATCCGGCAAGGGTCGCATGTGTGGTCGCGGTCGCGTCGTCCAGCGGGCGGCCGACCACCCGGCCCTGCTCGTCCGTCCAGAGCCGGAAGCGGTCGCCCCGGTCGGGGGACTGGAGGTCGGCGAGGACCGCGCCGGAGTGCGCCGTGCCGTCCGGGGCCGTCCAGGTGGCGAGCACACGGCTGTGTCTGTCACGCGCGGACGACGTCTCGGGATCGGGGTCGACCGGGGGCCTCGAGAGCTTCCTGACCACTGTCCCGGCGACTTCGTGACGCACCTCGTGCTGCTCCCGCACCGACTGCCGCAGGGCGTCCTGCGCCAGACCGCCGATCGCGAATCCGGCCAGCGGCGCCGCGACGGCGATGAGCAGCACGGCCGCGCAGGCCACCCAGGCCTCGACGAGGTCGGTCTTCCGGCGCAGCGGATTGTGCCGCCAGCGCCAGAGCCCGACGAGTGCTCGCACAGTCCTGCACCCCCTTCCGCGTCCGTCTTAACCGCGAACGGCACGGCCCACGCGTCGGCGGGAAGAAGAGAGAGGGAAATCACCCTTCTCATCCCTGCTCAATCCTACTCAACGACCGGGCCCGGCCTTCGAGTTCCCCGAGCCGGGGCCTTCAATCGAGGACGGTGAACGGGTCACCGATCCGGACCGATCCGGTCGTTTCCGGCACCAGATTCTGACCGAAGACCAGCTGGTCGCCGAAGCGGCGGTGCTTGGCGAGCGTCCGCAGCGGTTCCTTGCCGCGCTCGGCGCTGCGCTGGTCGGTGGTGGTCACGACGCAGCGACCGCACTTCTTGGCCACCCGGAAGGTGACGTCGCCGATCGCGATGCGCGACCAGTCGTCCTCGGCCCAGGGCGCCGTCCCGTCCACGACCACATTCGGCCGGAAACGGTTCATGGGGAGCGGCCCCTCGTCGGAGTGATCGCCCTGGGCGATGAGCGAGTTCAGGGCGTCGAGGGAGGAGAGCGTGGTGAGAAGCAGCGGAAACCCGTCGGCGAAGGAGACGGTCTCGCCGTCCTTGGCGTACGCGGGGTCGATGGGCCGCCGGGTCGCGGGGTCGTCGAGGTGGACGAGCCGGACGTCCATGTCGAGATAGGCGCTGAACCACGTGTGCGCCGCCGCGTCGGCGGGTTCGGCCTCGACCCGGTTCTTCCAGATTTCCACCGTGACGGTCTCGCCGGAGGGCGGCACGGCGACCGTCAGCGGTTCGCGGCCGGGCGCGGAAATGCGTATGCCGCCGCCGGGCAGGAGCTCGGCGGCGGCCAACGCAAGGCTCGGATGCGGCCGTTGCGTGATGACCCGTCCCTCGCCGTCGATCAGCACCCACCGTCGGTCACCCGCGAGTCCCCAGGGCTCGACGACGGCCTCACGCGAAGCGTGTCCCCCGACCGCCTTGAGCGGGTAGAAGTGGATCGAGTGCAGCGCTGGATTCGGCATGCCGCCATCCTGCCAGCAGCCACTGACAGGGAGGCGTGCGGGCGAATCAGTAGCCGCGGTAGGGGCGGTTGTACGGATCCTCGTACGTCGCCGGGGCGGGGCGGGGCGACGCGGGGCGCATGGCCTCGTAGCCCGTTCCGGCCGGGGGGCGGTGTTGCTGCTGTTGCTGCTGGGGCCCCGGGTAGCCGCGCGGCGGCGAAGGCTGCTGCGGGATGTACGGCGCGGGCGCCTGCTGCAGCGGTGCGGGCTGCTGCGCGTAGCCGTACGCGGGGTTGTGGTGCGAAGGGGCGGGTGGCAGTGCGGCGATCGGGGCCTGGAGCGCGGGCAGGTGGCTACCCGTGTCGTACGCGGAAGGGACCCGGATCGGGGCGATCTGAGGAGTACCCCGCTCGGCGACAAGGGAGTCGTAGATCGGAGTGTCCGGGAAGGACGGCGCGGAGTAGTAACCGCCGCCATAGGTGGAGCGGGGGGAGGTCATGACACATAAGTTAAGCCCTTGATGTGCTGGTTGGGGAGACCGATAAGAGGGTTGTTTTACGCGTCGGTAGTGACTTGGCTTCCCCAATGTGAGCGAACTTGGGAGAAATCGGTCGCAAGACGGCGTATAGATCGTGTAAAAGCCGCGCTCCGTCCGGGTTACCGGCGGTTGACGCGTGGTTGACGGGACGGCTGTGCGAGGGGTGTCGGCGGCGGGCGTGGGCCTCTCGGGGATCCGGGTAATAGGTTGGTCATGAACGGGACGGCGGCCCGGCCGGACGTGGCGACTGCGATGGGGGCGGACATGACAATGCCTAAAGGTTCGAATGTTCCTGTGCCGGCACCTGCCGTGCGCGTCGAATTGGGGTGGACCGCGGGAGCAGGTGTGCCGGACGCCGACGCGTCGGCTCTGCTCCTTGCCGCTTCCGGGAAGGTCCGCTCGGACGACGACTTCGTCTTCTACAACCAGGCGGTCCACTCCTCGGGCGCGGTGCGCCACGAGGGCAAGAAGACCGACGCCGGCCGGGTGAGCGACGCGCTCGTGGTGGACCTCGCGCGCGTGGAGCCCGCCATCGAGACCGTGGTGCTCGCGGCTTCGACGGACGGCGGCGTCTTCGGACAGGTCCCCGGACTCTTCATCCGGGTCGTCGACGCGGCGAGCGGCGCCGAGATCGCGCGCTACGACAGCGAGGACGCGACCGTGGAGACGGCGTTCGTCCTGGGCGAGCTCTACCGCCGCCAGGGCGCGTGGAAGTTCCGCGCCGTCGGACAGGGCTACAGCAGCGGACTCCAGGGTCTGGCCACGGATTACGGGATCTCGGTGGACGAGCCGCAGCAGGCGCCGCCGCCTCCCGCACCGGCCGCGGTGCAGCCCCCCGCGGCTCCGGTGGCCCCGGCAGCTCCGGCGGCCCCCGTCCAGGCCCCGCCGCCGCCCGCCCAGGCTCCCGCTGCCGCGTCCGCCGCCGGCCAGCCCGTGCGCCTGAGCAAAGTCACGCTCACCAAGGACGCGCCGTCCGTCTCGCTGACCAAGCAGGGCGGCACATCCGGGGCGATGCGCGTGAACCTCAACTGGGAGGTGCGCAAGCAGTTCAAGGGCTGGGCCAGCAAGCTCGGCCGGGCCGTGGCGATGCACGCGGACCTCGACCTGGACCTGTGCGCCCTGTACGAACTGGCCGACGGACGCAAGGGCGTCGTCCAGGCCCTCGGCAACGCCTTCGGCTCCCTTGACCAGGCCCCGTACCTGCTGCTCGACGGCGACGACCGCACCGGCGCCGTGGCCAGCGGCGAGAACCTCACGGTCAACCTCGACCACATCAAGGACTTCAAGCGCATCGTCATCTTCGTGACGATCTACGAAGGCGCACGCAGCTTCGCCGACCTGGCCGCCACAGTGACCCTGCAGCCGCAGCACGGCGCCTCCATCGACTTCTCGCTCGACGAGTGCACGGTGCCCTCCACGGTGTGCGCGCTCGCGCTGCTCACGAACAACAACGGCGATCTCTTCGTCCAGCGCGAGGCCCGCTACCTGGTGCCCGAGCGCGGCGTGAGCCCGCAGCGCACCATCGACTACGCGTACGGCTGGGGCATGAACTGGACGCCCGGCAGGAAGTGATTCAGCGCTGCTCGGGAGCGGGATCGGGGCGGGCGTACGTCCGCCCCTTCCACGCGGCTCCGCGCCCCCTGTAGTGCTGCACCGCCGAATCCACCGTCATGAGGAGATAGAGGAACGCGGTGAACGGCAGGAGGGGAGCGAGCCAGAGCGTCTGCCGGTAGTAGCGCAGCATCGGGATGTACGTGGCCGTCATCACGAGCCACGCGAGCCCACCGAGCAGGGCGGGCGCCGCGTGGCCGGTGACCAGACCGAAGACCAGCGCGACCGGGGGCGCCAGATAGATCAGGGTGAGCCCCAGGACCGTACCGAGCAGGACCAGGGGACTGTGCCGCAGCTGGGCGTAGGCGCTGCGCGAGACCATCCGCCATAGATCGCCGAGCCCGGGGTAGGGGCGCACGCTGTCGACGCGCTCCGCGAGCCCCAGCCAGATGTGGCCGCCCGAGCGCTTCACCGCCCTGGCAAGCGACACGTCGTCGATCACCGCGTGCCGGATGGAGTCCGGGATCCCCGCGCGTTCGGCGGCCTCCGCGCTCACCAGGACACATCCGCCGGCGGCCGCGGCCGTGCGCGAGCCCTTCTTGGCGATCCACCGGAACGGATACAGCTGCGCGAAGAAGTACACGAACGCCGGGACGACGAGCCGCTCCCACCTGCTCGCGACGCGCAGCCGGGCCATCAGCGAGACAAGGTCGAATCCGGCCGTCTCCGCCGCCGCGACCAACTCCCGCAGACTGTCCGGCTCATGGGCGATGTCCGCGTCGGTGAGCAGCAGATACCGGGGCCCACGCGCGCGTGCCAGGTCGATGCCGTGCCGCACGGCCCAGAGCTTGCCGGTCCAGCCCGGCGGCGGCTCACCCGGTGAACCGACGGTCAGCGGCAGGCCGCCGTGCCGGTCGGCGAGCGCGCGGGCCAGCTGCCCCGTGCCGTCCGAACTCCCGTCGTCGACAAGGAAGATCTCGGCCTGCCCGGGGTAGTCCTGGGCAAGCAGCGAGGGAAGGCTCTCGGGCAGCACGGCGGCCTCGTCACGGGCCGGGACGACGACGCAGACCGAGGGCCAGGTCTCCGGTTCGCCGCGGGGCGGCAGACGCAGGTCCGTGCGCCAGAAGAAACCCTGTCCCAACAGCAGCCACAGCCAGGCGACAAGAGATCCGGCGGCGGTCCACACAACGGCGCTCATCCGCCGCAGTCTGCCCCACGGCACCGGGCGCCGGAGGCCGATCGACTATGGTGACCGGGTGAAGATCGCGCTCATCGACTCCGGTATCGGCCTGCTCCCCGCCGCGGTGGCGGTACGTCGCCTGCGGCCGGACGCCGATCTCGTCCTGTCGTCGGACCCCGACGGACTGCCCTGGGGCCCGCGCTCGGCCGAGGACGTCATCCAGCGCTCGCTCTCCATCGCCGAGGCGGCCGCCGCCCACCACCCCGACGCGCTGATCGTGGCCTGCAACACCTCGTCCGTGCGCGCCCTGCCCGCCCTGCGCGCCCGGTTCGAACCGGACCTGCCCATCATCGGGACCGTACCGGCGATCAAGCCGGCCGCGGCCGGCGGCGGCCCCATCGCCATCTGGGCCACTCCCGCCACCACCGGAAGCCCCTACCAGCGCGGCCTCATCGAGGAGTTCGCCGGCGGTGTCGGCGTCACGGAGGTGCCCTGCCCCGGCCTCGCGGACGCCGTGCAGTACGCCGACGAGGCCGCCATCGACAGGGCGGTCGCCGCCGCGGCGGCCCTCACCCCGCGCGATGTAAGGGCCGTCGTCCTGGGCTGCACCCATTACGAACTGGTCGGGGAACGCATCCGCGCGGCCCTCCAGCAGCCCGATCTTCCGCCCCTCGTCCTGCACGGCTCCGCCGGAGCGGTCGCCGCCCAGGCGCTGCGCAGGACCGGAGAGCTCCCCGGCCCGGGCACCGGCACGGAAGGCGGCCTGACGGTGATCCTGAGCGGTCGCGCCGCCGAGCTGCCCGTCGCCGCCCACACGTACGCCGAAGGCAGGCAGCTCGCGGCGGTCAGTCCCGCGCGCTGAGTCCGTAGAACACGCCTCCCGGAACGGTAACGCTCTGCGACGCGATGCCTTCCCAGCGGAACGTGAGTAGTCTCGGACGCATGAGGGACCACACTCACGGCGAGCGGGGCAGCACAGCCGACGCCCCGCCGGAAGTCTGGACCGGTAGCGCGACCAACCGCGTGCAGTGGCTGCTGGCGCTCGCCGGTGCCCTCTGCCTGGCACTGGGGATCGAGCTGGCCGTCGACAACATGTGGACGTCCGGGATCGCGGCCCTGGCCATGTCCGTCGTGGGGTGCATCGCCGCCGGACTTCTGATCCTGTTCGGCACTCTCGCCTTCGTCCATGTCGCCGTGAAGGTCGACAAAGACTCCCTGGAAGTGCGCTGCGGACACATCGGCCTGCCGCGCCGCCGCATCCTTCTCTCCCACGTGGTGGGCGCCGACTTCGCGCAGGTCGTCTGCCCCAGGCAGTGGGGCGGCTGGGGCTACCGCTCGCGGCCCGAGCTCGGTACCGCCGTCGTGGTCAGGCGTGGCGAGGGCCTGGTGCTCAGCCTGGGCGACGGCCGCAAGTTCACGGTCACCGTCGACGACGCCGAAGCGGCCGTAAAGATCATTCGCGATCGGCTGTCCTTGGCGAAGCGTCCGGCGACCTGACCTGCGCCGGTTCGTCGCCCAGCGGTCGCGCCGTGGCGATGCCCGCCACATAGCCCGCGCCCGTCGTCACCGCCGTGACGCTCAGCGCGTTGCCGACCGAGGCGACGGCGGCCAGTGCCGTCAGGGCCGCACCCGCCGACAGGACGACCTGGGTGGAGCGCGGCGAGCGGTACAGGGCGTACAGCAGCCAGCAGAACACCGCCGCGAGAAGGACCACGCCCGTCAGGCCCTGCTCGGCCGCCTGCTGCAACGGCGCCGAATGGGGCCTGCCGTCCGTGAGGAGATTCTCGGCCACCGTGGGACTGGCGTCCGCGAACCGGCCCGGGCCCACGCCGAGCGCCGGTTCCCGGCCCGCGAGCGCGAGCGCGTCGTGCCACAGCTCGACCCGGTGCCCGTCGAGCTGGCCCTCCAGGGACGCGCTCAGCCCCTCCGGAAGTACGTCATCGGCGATCGCCCAGGTCAGGCCGGCCACCACCGCCGTGGCCATGGCGAGGCCGATGAGGCCGACGACCCTGCCCCGCACCAGGGCGGTCGCCAGTGAACAGAGCAGGATCCCGGTGCACGCGATGACACCGGCCATTGAGCCGAGCACCACGGCGGCCACCACGATCCCCACGGCGAGCAGGCGCATCGCGAGCCGCGTCGAGGGCCTGCGCGCCGCCCACGCCGCACTGCAGGCAGCCCCCGATGCCAGGATCAGGAGTGCGGCCGCGGCGCCGGTGTGGCCGAGCGGGGCCGCGCTGACGGGACCCGGTGAAAGGTACGGGGCCGCCGCCGCGAGACCGATTCCGGCCAGCGCACCGGCACAGGGCGCGGCGACCGGCAGCAGCGCGCCGCAGATCCGCCCGCCCGCGTACCCCGCGGCCACGGCGAGCACCGCCAGGAGCACACCCTCGGGCTGACCGCCGTGCACCCCGGCGCTGATCAAGGTCCAGGCGGCGCACACGCCGAGCAGCGCGACGCCCGTCGCGTCGGACGCGCTGCGCCGTTCGTACGCCCCCGGTGGCTCGGCCGTCGCGGCCATCCCCGTTGTCCCCACCCCGTCGCCCCCCGCTGTGTGACGGGCCCCGAACGCTGTGGCTCGATCCGGCCGCAGGTCAGAGACTTGGGCACACCGTAGTCGCTGAAGTGTGAGATGTGGACGTTTTGCGCAGGAACGATCCGTCAATCACCTGGACATCGCCGGGGCATCGCCGGGACGGAACCTCCGGCGGCGGACGGGCACGACCGTCCTGTCCGTGTCCACGTGACGCGCCGTACACTCCCCGAGTGACCGCCACCACCACCTCCGTAGACGAGTCGGAGCAGCTCGGACCGCGTCCCGCGCCCGCCTCGCGCAAGGCCCGCGTCCTGCGAGCGCTCGTCCCGGCCGCCACGGCGGCACTCTCCGGAGTGCTCCTGTACGTCAGCTTTCCGCCACGCACCTTGTGGTGGCTGGCCCTGCCCGCCTTCGCGGTGTTCGCCTGGTGCCTGCACGGCCGCAGCTGGAAAGCGGGCCTCGGTCTCGGCTATCTCTTCGGCCTAGGCTTCCTGCTTCCGCTCCTGGTGTGGACCGGAGTGGAGGTCGGCCCGGGGCCCTGGCTGGCGCTCGCCGCCATCGAGGCGATGTTCGTCGCCCTCGTGGGAGCGGGCATCACCGCCGTCTCACGGCTGCCCGGCTTTCCGTTCTGGGCGGCGGCCCTCTGGACCGCGGGTGAGGCGGCACGCGCGCGCGTGCCGTTCAGCGGATTCCCCTGGGGGAAGATCGCCTTCGGCCAGGCGGACGGCGTCTTCCTGCCCCTCGCCGCGCTCGGCGGCACTCCCGTCCTCGGGTTCGCGGTCGTCCTGTGCGGCTTCGGCCTGTACGAGATCGTCCGTCAGGTGCGCGGCGTCCGTGACCCGCACAGCACCGGCACCGTACGCCGTGGCGCGGCGGCAGCTGCCCTGCTCAGCGTGGTCGTCCCGGTCGTCGGGGCCTTCGCCGCGCGTCCGCTGGTCAGTGACGACGCCGAGGACGGCACCGCGACCGTCGCGGCCATCCAGGGCAACGTCCCGCAGGCGGGCCTGGAGTTCAACGCCCAGCGCCGCGCCGTGCTCGACCACCATGTGCGCGAGACCGAACGGCTCGCGGACCGGGTGAAGGCGGGCAAGGCGAAGCAGCCGGACTTCGTCCTGTGGCCGGAGAACTCCTCCGACATCGACCCGTTCACCAACCCCGACGCCCACGCGGCGATCGAGCGCGCGGTCAAGGCGATCGGCGCCCCCATCTCGGTGGGCGGAGTCGTCGAGACCAAGGACGGCAAGCTCTTCAACGAGCAGATCCTGTGGGACCCGAAGAAGGGCCCCACGGACACCTACGACAAGCGGCAGATCCAGCCCTTCGGCGAGTACATCCCGCTGCGTTCCGTCGTCGGCTTCTTCAGCAGCGACGTCGGCATGGTGCGCCAGGACTTCAGCCGCGGCACGGAGCCCGGTGTCTTCACCATGGCGGGCACGAAGGTGGGCCTCGCCACCTGCTACGAAGCCGCCTTCGACTGGGCCGTGCGCGACACCGTCACGCACGGCGCGCAGCTCATCTCGGTGCCGAGCAACAACGCGACGTTCGACCGCAGCGAGATGACGTACCAGCAGCTGGCCATGTCGCGGATCCGCGCCGTCGAGCACAGCCGCACCGTCACCGTCCCGGTGACCAGCGGTGTCAGCGCGATCATCATGCCGGACGGCCGGGTCTCCCAGAAGACGAAGTGGTTCACCGCCGACTCACTCGTCGAGGAGGTGCCGCTGCGTTCCTCGCAGACCCCGGCCACCCGGTTCGGCACCCTGCCCGAGGGCATCCTCGTGCTGATCGCCGCCGGTGGTCTCGCCTGGGCGGTGACGGGCGCCGTACGGGCCAAGCGCGCCCGTTAGGGTCGACTGCATGGCCACACCTGACTTCATCCACACGATCCGGGCCGACGCGGGCCACCAGTTGCTGTGGCTCCCCGGGGTCACCGCCATCGTCTTCGACGACGAGGGCAGAGTGCTCCTCGGCCGGCGCTCCGACAACGGCAAGTGGTCGGTCATCGGCGGTATGCCGGACCCGGGGGAGCAGCCCGCCGCGTGTGCCGTGCGCGAGGTGTTCGAGGAGACCGCGGTGCACTGTGTGCCCGAGCGCGTGGTGCTCGTCGAGGCCCTTGAGCCGGTGACGTACCCCAACGGCGACATCTGCCAGTTCATGGACATCACCCTGCGCTGCCGTGCCGTCGGCGGCGAGGCCAGGGTCAATGACGACGAGTCGCTCGACGTGGGCTGGTTCGCCCTTGACCAGCTGCCCGACCTGCACGAGTTCGGCCTCTTCCGGATCAAGCAGGCCATGGCGGAGGAGCAGCCGACGTGGTTCGACCGGACGTGATCCCCGGCGCGGCCCGCGTCGCCCGGCTCAGGTCGCCTTGAGCATGTCCGCGCACTTCTCGCCGATCATCATCGTCGTGATGCACGGGTTGACCGCGGGCAGGAACGGCATGACCGACGCGTCGGCGACGCGCAGGCCGGTGACGCCCTTGACGCGCAGTTCGGGGTCGAGCGGTGAGTCCGCGTCGTCGCTCGCGCCCATCCGCACGGTGCCCGCCGGGTGGTAGACGGTGTTGTGGGTCTGGCGGATGTAGGCGAACAGTTCGTCGTCGGTCGTGGCGTCGGGTCCTGGAGCGAGTTCGGCGCCCGCCCAGCCCGCCATCGGGGCCTGCGCCGCGATCTCGCGGGCGAGCCGGAGCCCGTACGTCATCACGCGGACGTCGTGGGCGTCGGTGAAGTAGCGCGGGTCGACCTTCGGCTTGTCCCGGAAGTCGCGGGTGCGCAGCCGCACCGTGCCCATCGAGCGGGCCCGGGTGACGTTCGGGGTGAGGCAGAAGGCGTTGTCGGTGGTCGGATAGCCGCGCCGGTAGGTGTTCATGTCGAAGGGCACCGAGCCGTAGTGGAACATCAGGTCCGGGCGGTCGAGGCCCGGCTCGGTGTCCGCGAAGATGCCGATCTCCCACCACTGGGTGGAGGAGGTGACCATCGGCTGTTTCGCCTCCCACATGATCACGCCCTCGGGGTGGTCCTGGAGATGGGCGCCGACTCCGGGGGAGTCCACCCGCACGTCCACACCGCACTCCCGCAGATGCCCTGCGGGACCGATCCCCGACAGCATCAGGAGCTTCGGCGAGTCGATGGCCCCGCAGGACACGATCACCTCGCGGCGCGCCGTGACGCTGCCGCTGTGAACGGTGTCGGGCTCCAGGTACTCGACGCCCGTACAGCGCTGCCCCTCGTCGAAAAGCAGCCGCTTGGCCTGCAGTCCCGTACGCACCTCGAGGTTGGGCCGCTTGCCGAGGATCGGGTGCAGATACGACACCGAGGCGGACGAACGGGTGCCGTCCGGGCGCGAGTTGATCTGGAACCAGTGGGCGCCGCGCTTCACCGTCGTACCGGTGTTGAACGGAGTGGTGGGGATGCCCGCCGCCGCGCACGCCTCCAACAGGGCCGATCCGCAAGGGTCGTTCGGCGGGACGCTCATGATGTTCACCGGGCCCGAGCGGCCGTGGTGGTCGCCGGGCGCGTCGTTGGTCTCAAGGCGCTGGTAGAGGGGGAAGCAGTCCGCGGCGCTCCAGCCCGTGCAGCCCAGGGAGCCCCACTCGTCGAGGTCCTCGGCGGGGGCCCAGAAAGCGATGCAGGAGTTGTGCGACGAGCAGCCGCCGAGCACCTTGGCGCGGGCGTGCCGCATGAAGCTGTTGCCGTTCTCCTGCGGCTCCACCGGATAGTCCCAGTCGTAACCGGACTCCAACAGGGCCATCCACTTGGTCAGTTGGAGGATGTTGTCGTCGCCGACGTCCGAGGGTCCGGCCTCAAGCACGCAGACGGTCACGTCCGGGTCCTCGGTCAGCCGCGCGGCGACGACGGCGCCTGCCGTGCCGCCGCCGACCACCACGTAGTCGAACTCGGCCTTGGGACTCTCTGCGGGCATGGTGACTCCAGGTCAGAGGGGTTCAGGGGGCGGCAGGGGGAGACGGCGGAGACGACGGGGGAGTCGTGGGGTCCTCGACCTCCTCGAAGCGGTGCTCGGCGAGCACGCCCGCCTTGTGCCGCTGCACGAACCAGTAGTAGGCGAAGCCGCCGCAGGCGACGATGCCGATGAAGAGGAACGCGCCCCAGCGCAGATACCAGTGCTGAGGTCCCGTCGCGTTGTAGACCTCGGCGCGGGGCCAGGCCAGGTTGAGGGACATGGCCGCGCCCCAGAGCACGGCGAGGATGTTGACCGGCAGGCCGAACCTGCCCAGCGAGAACCTGCCTTCGGCGGGCTCCCACTGGCCGCGCAGGCGCCGGATCAGCATGGGCGCGGTGACCATCAGGTAGGCCACGTAGATCATGATGATCGCGATGCTCGTGATCACGGAGAAGATCTGCGGCTGGTTGATGTTGATGACCAGGATGGCGACGCCGACGAGTCCGATGATGACCGCGGGAAGCACCGGCGTCTTGAAACGCGGGCTGACCTTGGCGAGCAGCGAGGACGCGGGCAGGCAGCCGTCACGGGCCATGGCGAACGCGAGACGGATACCGGCGGCCTGCACGGCGAGCTCGCAGACGGTGATGGCGATGACCACGCACCACAGCACGATCTCGCCGATCGTGTCGCCGAGCGTACTCAGGACCACGTACTGCAAGCCGTCCACGGACAGTTCCTTGGCGTGCAGATCCGGCACGGCCAGGAGCGCGAACAGCAGGATGAGCCCGCCGATGAGGAAGGAGAAGACGAGCGCCCGCAGGATCGCCCGCGGGGCGTTGCGGCTCGGGTCGAGGGACTCCTCGCCCAGTGAGGACGCGGTGTCGAAGCCGTACATCACGTACGCCGATGCCAGCGAGGCGGTCAGGAAGGCACCCAGGTAGCCGAGGTCCTGGCCCTTGCCCAGGCCGCCGGTCTCCGTGATGGCGCTGGGGCCGCGGGTGATGTTCGCGGCGAGGAGCACGATCAGGGCGACGGCCGCGATCAGCTCGATCAGCACGCCCGCGGAGTTGATCCGGGCCATCAGCTTGACGCCGAAGGCGTTGACCAGGGTGGTGAACAGGATCAGCACGGAACCGAGGAGCACGGCGTTCTTCGCCGCGTCGGTGTCACCGCTGCCGTCCCCGATGAACTGGAACACCTCGGAGATCTGCGGCAGCGTGATCTGGTAGGCGAGCGCGACCGCGGCCAGCGACACCATCGTGGCGGTCAGCATCATCCAGCCGCCGAGCCAGCCGACGTGCGGGCCGCCGAGCTGCTTGGCCCAGTTGTAGACGGACCCCGCGACCGGGAAGCGGGCGGCAAGCTCGCAGAAGCAGAGGGCCACCATCAGCTGGCCCAGGAAGACCATCGGCCACGACCACCAGTAGGCGGGGCCGCCGAAGCTGACGCCGAAGTAGAAGAGCTGGAAGGTGCCGGTCAGGATCGAGATGTAGCTGATCCCGGCGGCGAAGGTGTGGAAATTGCCCAGGGTGCGCTTGAGCTCGGGCCGGTAGCCGAGCTTGCCGAGCGCGGCGTCGTCGTCCTGGCCCTGCTGGTGGGCGGCATCGGCTGCCTCGGAGGCCTTGCCGGGATCCCTGCTCATTCGAACCACCTCTGTGGTGTCGCTGCGAGGTTGCGCCAGACGTGCTTGGCCTCCTGGTACTCGGCAAGTCCTGCCGGGCCCAGTTCGCGGCCGAAGCCGGACTGCTTCATGCCGCCCCACTCCGCCTGCGGCACGTAGGGGTGGAAGTCGTTGATCCAGACGGTTCCGGCGCGCATCTTGGCCGCCACGCGCTGGCCCTTGCCGGTGTCCTCGGTCCAGACGGCGCCCGCGAGCCCGTAGACGGTGTCGTTGGCGAGCGCGATCGCCTCGTCCTCGGTCCGGAACCGCTCGACGGTGAGGACCGGGCCGAACGACTCGTCGGTGACCACGGACATGCCCGGCGTGCACTCGTCGAGCACGGTGGGCGGGTAGTAGTAGCCGTCCTTCAGCGCCGGGTCGTCGGGGCGCGCGCCGCCGCAGCGAAGCACCGCGCCCTCGGCGATGCCGGCCGCCACGTACGCCTCGACCTTGTCGCGGTGCGCGGCCGAGATCAGCGGACCCGTGCGGGCGTTGTCGTCGAAGGGGCCGCCGAGCCGGATCCGCCGCGCGCGCTCGACCACTTCGTCGACGAACCTGTCGTGCAGTTGGTCCTCGACGAGGAGCCGCGCCCCCGCCGAACAGACCTGGCCCGAGTGCAGGAAGATCGCCATCAGGGCGTAGTCGACGGCTGTGTCGAAGTCGGCGTCGGCGAAGACGATGTTCGGGTTCTTGCCGCCGAGTTCCAGGGCGACCTTCTTCACCGTGGGGGCCGCGGCGGCCATGATGCGCCGCCCGGTGACGAGCCCGCCGGTGAACGACACCATGTCGACCCGGGGGTCCTCGCTGAGCGGCGCGCCCGCGGTGGGGCCGGCCCCGAGGATCAGGTTGGCAGCGCCGGCGGGCAGCCCGGCCTCGGTGAGCAGCCGCATCAGGATGATGCAGGTGTGCGGGGTCAGCTCGCTGGGCTTGAGCACGAAGGTGTTGCCCGCGCCGAGCGCCGGGGCGACCTTCCAGGCGGTCTGAAGCAGCGGATAGTTCCACGGAGTGATCAGAGAGCACACCCCGACCGGCTCGTGGACCACCCGGCTGTCCACCTCCGGGCTGCCCGCGTCGACGACGCGGTCGGTGCCGCCCGCCGCCGTCAGGTTGCCGAAGAAGCGGAAACAGTTCGCGATGTCGTCCATGTCGTACTCGCTCTCCACGAGCCGCTTCCCGGTGTCCAGGGATTCGGCGCGGGCGAGTGCGTCCTTGTCGCGTTCGAGGAGGTCGGCCACGCGCAACAGCAGGCGGCCGCGTTCGGCCGCGGGGGTGCCGGGCCACGGTCCGCGGTCGAAGGCCTCACGCGCGGCGGCGATCGCCGCGGCCGCGTCCTTCGGCCCGGCTTCGTCGACGGTCGCGACCAGGGTGTTGTCCGCGGGGCAGCGGATCTCCCGTACCTGCCCGTCCTGGGCGGTGGTCCATGTTCCGCCGATGAACAGCTCCGGCATGACGGCTCCTCGAGGGTGGAATGCGCGGGTGCTCCACGAAAGGACGCTAAGGAGAGCGGGCGTCGCTCGCACCGCAAGAGCCGCTATTCGGCGCATTCACCCCCGTCCACCCCGTGGGATCAGGCGCCGCGAAGATCGTCCGCCCAGTACTCCGTTAGCCTGAGGGCACGATGAACCAGCTGAGCACGTCATGGGGCGCGTACGACCTCACACGATTCCCCGAGGACCCCCGCGACCCGCTGCGCGCCTGGTCCGCCGCCGACGCCTACCTGCTGCGGCATCTCGCGGGCGAGACGGACGAGAAGGACAAGACGGAGGAGGGGGCGAAGCCCGTCGACCTCTCCGGGTCCGTGGCCGTCGTCGGCGACCGCTGGGGCGCGCTGACCACCGCGCTCGCCGAACACGGGCCGACGCTGATCACCGACTCGTTCCTCGCGCGGGAGGCGACGCGGGCCAACGTGGCACGCGCCGGGTTCGCGCCGGACGCGGTGCGACTCTCGACGACCATCGACGCTCCGCCGAGCCGGATCGACGTACTCCTGGTCCGGGTGCCGAAGAGCCTCGCGCTCCTCGAGGACCAGCTGCACCGGCTCGCGCCCGCCGTGCACGCGGGCACGGTCGTCGTCGGCACCGGAATGGTCACCGAGATCCACACCTCGACGCTCGACCTGTTCGAGCGGATCATCGGCCCTACGCGGACGTCGCTGGCCAAGCAGAAGGCGCGGCTCATCTTCAGCACGCCGGATCCGCAGCGCGACGCGGGACCCAGCCCCTGGCCGCGCAGCTATGTTCTCGACTCCGACTCCGGGGCGGGCGCCGGTCTGACCGCCGTCAACCACGCGGGCGTGTTCTGCGCGGAGCGCCTCGACATCGGCACCCGCTTCCTCCTGCAGCACCTGCCGACCGGCAAGGGAGCCGCGCACATCGTGGACCTGGGCTGCGGCAACGGCGTGCTCGGCACGGCCGCCGTCGTCGCCAACCCCGAGGCCACGGTCACCTTCATCGACGAGTCGTACCCCGCCGTCGCCTCGGCACAGGCGACCTTCCGCGCGAACGCCGCCGACTCGACGCGGGCGGAGTTCATCGCGGGCGACGCGCTGGCCACCGTCCCCGCAGGGACGGCTGACCTCGTCCTGAACAACCCGCCCTTCCACACCCACCAGGCGACGTCCGGCGCGACCGCCTGGCGGATGTTCAGCGGAGCGCGCGCCGCGCTGCGCCCCGGCGGTGAGCTGTGGGTCGTCGGAAACCGCCATCTCGACTACCACGTGAAGCTGCGGAAGCTCTTCGGTAACTCCCAAGTCGTCGCGGGCAACCCCAAGTTCGTGCTCCTGCGGGCGGTCAAGCGCGACCGCTGACGCCGCCTGTCCCGAGGTGACACCTCAGGCGTCATCTCAGGCGTCGAAGGCGGTCGCCCGTGTCACCTTCTCCCATGCGGCGATCTCCGTGCGGACCGCGTCGAGGTGACCGATGACCGCGTCCACGGAGTCGTCACCCAGCGGCAGACGCAGCGGAGTGTCGTCGGCGTCGAGCGCGGTGATGATCGCGGCGGCGGCCTTCGCCGGGTCGCCGGGCTGCTCCCCGTCGCCGCCCCCGACCATCGTGCGGGTGGCGCCCGCCGTCGACGCGTAGTCCGCGATCTCGACGGGGCTCGCGCTGGTGTTCCCGAACAGGTTGGTGCGGAAGGCGCCGGGCTCCACGACCAGGACCTTGATGCCGAGCGGCCCCACCTCCTGGGCCAGCGCCTCCGACATCCCCTCAAGGGCGAACTTCGTTCCGCTGTACGCCGAGAAACCCGCGAACGACATCTGCCCGCCCATGCTGCTCATCTGCACGATCGCTCCCGAGCGCCGCGCCCGCATGTGCGGGAGGACGGCGCGGGTCAGCGCGGCAGGGCCGAAGACGTGCACATCGAACAGGGCACGCAGCTCGGCGTCCGAGTCCTCCTCCAGGGCTCCGACGTGGCTGCGGCCCGCGTTGTTCACCAGCACGTCGATGCGGCCGTGCCGGTCGATGACGTCGTTCACGGCGGCTTCTATGCCGGCCGTGTCGGTCACGTCCAGGGTCAGGGCCTCGACCTGGCCGGGGTGGGCGGCGACAAGGTCGTCCAGGGACGAGGCCTTGCGTGCGGTGGCGACGACCACGCCGCCCGCTGCGACGGCCGCCTCGGTGAACGCCCGGCCGAAGCCGCTGTTCGCGCCGGTCACGAGCCATACCTTCGTCATCATGAACTCCCTTTGGGTGGCGGCCGGTTCATCCGTTCCCGGCTACGTGGATCATCCTGCTGCCGAATCGAGTGGCCCGTCCAAGACTTGACGTGATAGCTGATGGTTATGGACGTACACGTCAGGGACGTACACAGCAGGGATCTCCGCTACTTCGTCGCGGTGGCGCGGGAGTTGCACTTCACGCGGGCCGCCGAGCGGCTCTTCGTCTCGCAGCCCGCGCTGAGCAAGCAGATACGGGCGCTGGAACGGCAGCTGGGCGCGGAGCTGTTCGTGCGGGATCAACGTGGCGTGCGGCTCACCTCCGTGGGGGCAGCTCTCCTGCCGCACGCCCAACGCGTGCTCGAGAGCTGGCAGTCCGGCGCGGAAGCGGTGGAGCGCGCGAAGGCCGATGAGCGGGCCACGCTCTTCGTGGGCATGAGTACGAGACCGGCCCGTGGCGGGCTCCTCCCCGCGGTGCGGTCCCGCTTCAGCGAGGTTCATCCGGCCGCAACCATCCAGCTGCGGCAGGTCAGTTGGCAGGACGCGAGCGCGGGCCTCGCCGACGGTACGGCGGACGTGGCCTTCATCTGGCTGCCGCTTCCCGACCTGGAGCGCTACGAGTGGGTGGTGGTCGCCGAGGAGCCGCGTCATGTCGCCCTGCCCGATACGCACCGCCTCGCGGACCTGGACGAGGTCGACTTCGCCGATCTGACCGACGAACCCTTCCTCGCGCTGCCCGAGGGCGCGGGCGCGCTACGTGACTACTGGCTGGCCCTGGACGCCCGCGCGGGCCGCCCGCCCCGCATCGGCGCGGAGATCGCCAGTACCGACGAGACGTACGAGGCGCTGGTGGACGGCCGTGGCGTGTGCCTGGTGGCCGCGGGCAACGCACCCCTGATCACCCTCGGCGGCGTAGTCACGCGCCCGGTCCGCGGCATCACGCCGAGCCGGTTCGCCCTGGCCTGGCGCGCGGGCGACGACCGCCGCCCGCTGGTGAGCGCGTACATCAAAGCGTGCGGGGAGGCGCTGGGGCGGGCGGAGCGGTAGCCCGCGGGCGTATCTCGTCGTAGCGCGGCACATCTCGTCGCAACCGTTGACCTTGCCCCAACACCCCCTTACCGTTTCGGCGTTCGGAGTATCAAATGCTGTTCGAAATGACGAACAAATACTGGGGAGCCGCATGAGCCGCAGTGAAGTGCCCAGCCGTAGAACCGTGTTGCGAGGAACACTGGCCGTCGGCGCTCTCGCCGCCGCGCCGACCCTCGCCCAGGCGCCCGCCCACGCCGCGCCCCGGGCCGCCGCCTACCGCAACCCGCTCGTCGAGCAGCGCGCCGACCCGCACATCGGCCGCCACACCGACGGCCACTACTACTTCACCGCGACCGCCCCCGAGTACGACCGCATCATCCTGCGCCGCTCCCGCACCCTGCGGGGCCTGACGGGGGCGGAGGAATCCGTCATCTGGCGGCGGCACACGAGCGGTGACATGGGATCGCACATCTGGGCGCCGGAACTCCACCACATCAACGGCAAGTGGTACATCTACTTCGCCGCGGCCCCCGCCGACGACGTGTGGAAGATCCGCATCTGGGTCCTGGAGAACACCAACGCCAACCCGCTCAAGGGCAGTTGGACGGAGAAGGGGCAGCTCACCACGGCCTGGGACACCTTCTCGCTCGACGCCACCACCTTCACCCACCGGGGCAGCCGCTACCTTGCCTGGGCGCAGTACGAACCCGGCATGGACAACAACACCGGTGTCTTCCTGTCGCGGATGGCGAACCCCTGGACCCTGACCGGGCCTCAGATACGCCTGACCACACCCGAGTACGACTGGGAGTGCGTCGGCTTCAAGGTGAACGAGGGGCCGTCCGTCATCCAGCGGGGCGGCCGTGTCTTCCTCTCGTACTCGGCTTCCGCGACCGACTTCAACTACTGCATGGGGCTGCTCACCGCCGACGCCCGCAGCGACCTCATCGACCCGGCATCCTGGTCCAAGTCGCCGACGCCCGTCTTCACCAGTAACGACACGACCAAGCAGTACGGCCCGGGCCACAACTGCTTCACCGTCGCCGAGGACGGCCGCACCGACGTCCTCGTCTACCACGCCCGCCAGTACAAGGACATCGTCGGCGACCCGCTCAACGACCCCAACCGCCACACCCGCATCCAGAAGCTCGGCTGGAAGGCGGACGGCACACCCGATTTCGGTGTGCCCGTCGCCGATGCCGCCGGAGCGTGAGAGGGATGGCAGCCACTGTGCGAAGACGCGCGGCCGCCGCCCTGCTGACAGCGGTCGCCGCCGTCGCCGCCACCACTGCCTTGCAGGCTCCAGCCCTGGCGGCCCCGGCCCCCGGCCCCGCCGACTGCACCACCACCGCCCCGGTGACCTGCCATTTCGACGTCGCCCCTGGAACGTACGACGTGACGGTCGAACTGGGCGGTGAGGCCGCCGCGAGCACACGGCTCACCGCCGAGACACGCCGCACCGTCCTGGCCGAGACGGCGACCGATGCGGGCGAGCGGCTGCGCCGCAGCTTCACCGTCGACGTGCGCACCCCTGAGGGCGAGCCCCTCGGCCCGGACGGGAGTCCGGGGCTCGATGTGTACGTCGGCGGCTCGGCGCCCGCCCTCGCCGGTATCCGCGTCACGCCCGCCCGGCATGCGCGGCAGATCCTGCTGGCCGGTGACTCCACCGTCTGCGACCAGCCGGGTGAGCCCTACTCCGGCTGGGGCCAGCAGTTGCCGCAGTACCTCGGCAGGGGAGTGTCCGTCGCCAACTACGCTGA
Organism: Streptomyces sp. NPDC056486; assembly: GCF_042795295.1. Taxonomy (NCBI): domain Bacteria; kingdom Bacillati; phylum Actinomycetota; class Actinomycetes; order Kitasatosporales; family Streptomycetaceae; genus Streptomyces; species Streptomyces sp. NPDC056486. Next base: position 97,461 of record NZ_JBHTSF010000004.1, on the reverse strand, counting down.
TTCCGGGGAGAGTACGGTCACCTACCTCGCGAATCCCGGCCTCTTCCCGAACGTCCGCACGCGGATCCACCGGGGCGACCTGGTCCTCGTCCAGCTCGCCCACAACGACAAGCAGACCGACGGGCCCACCTACCGGGCGAACATCGAAGCCCTGGTGGACGGCGTCCGCGCCGCCGGTGGGAAGCCGGTCCTCGTGACGCCGATCGTGCGCCGCTGGTTCAACGCCGACGGCACGCTCGACAACGACACCGCGCTCCTGGTCAACGGCCTGGGCGTCAACCACCCCGAGGTCATCCGGTCGGTCGCCGCCGACCGTGACGTGCCGCTCATCGACCTGACGGCCAAGACCAAGCAGCTCGTGGAATCCCTGGGCGTCGAGGACTCCAAGGCGCTGTACCTCTACGACGAGAAGCGCGACAACACCCACACCTCCACCCGCGGCGCGACGCTCTACGCGGGTCTGGTCCGCGACGGACTGCGGGCGCTGCACCTGCTGGGGCCGTGAGCAGTCACGGCACCGCGCGGATCACCGGAGGAAGGGACTCAGGAAAGAGCGGACGAAGGCGTTCTGGAACGTGCCCCGCGGGTCCAGGCGCCGGGCCAGGGCCGCGAAGTCGGCGGCATGCGGATAGCGGGCGCCGAGCGCGGCGGGCTCGGCGCCGAACACCTTGCCCCAGTGCGGCCGGGGTGCGAACGGCGCAAGGCGCTCCTCGACGAGCGCGACCACCGGGAGCACGGTCGCCGCATCCGGCACCCACGTGAAGTGGAACGCCACGGTGTCCCGGCCGTGGGCGGGGCTCAGCCACTGGGCGTCGGCGGCGACGGTACGCACCTCGCAGACCTGGAGGACGGGCGCCACCTCGTCCCTGAGGGCGTCCAGGGCGTGCAGCGCGGCGAGGGCGTGCTCGCGCGGCAGCAGATACTCCGACTGGAGCTCGGCCCCGCTGCTCGGCGTGAACTCCGCCCGGAAATGGGGGAGACGCTCGTGCCACGACCCCGGAACGCCCAGCTGCTCGGTGCAGTTGACCGCAGGCATGCCCGGCACCGGATGCCGGGGCTCGTCCACGGGCGCCGCCCAGGGAAAACCGACGGCTGCATCGCCGCGCTGCTTGAGCCACACCTGGTTGAAGCGCGGCCCGCGCCAGTCCGTGAACAGACTCACGCTGTACGCCGCCGACGTCACCGCATCGAAGTCGAGCTCCGTCAGGGTGAGTTCGCCGAACACGTGCTGGCTCACCGTGTAGAGCGGCTCCAGGTCGAGGGTGAGGGCGATGACCACGCCGAGCGCGCCGAGCGAGACCACGGCGCCGTCGAAACCGTCGTCGCCACGGCTCAGTACGCAGGTCTCCCCGTCGGCGGTCACCAGCTCCACCGAGCGCACGACCTCCGCGAGGGACTGGTTGCCGTTGCCCGAGCCGTGCGTTCCGGTGGCGACCGATCCGGCCACCGAGATGTGCGGCAGCGAGGCCATGTTGGGCAGGGCGAGCCCGTACGAGGCGACGTGCCGCGCGAGTTCGGCGTACCGCACGCCGCCTGCCACGCGTACCGTGCGCGCCGTGGTGTCCACGTCGATGGAAGGATCGAGGGCGGCGAGCGACACCAGGGCGGTGTCCGCCGCGTCGCCGTCCACGTCGGCGATCCGGTTGAAGGAGTGGCCGCTGCCGAGCACCCGCACCTGGCGGCTGCCCGCGACGAGAGAGCGCAGGGCGTCCTGCGACGCGGGCCGGTGCAGCTCACGGGCCGAGAAGGTGATGTTCCCCGCCCAGTTGGTCACGGCGTTCACGGCACCGTCCCGGCCCGCGGTCACAGAGTCAGTCATGTTCGGGTCCCTCCCTCATGGCCGCGGAGAGGAAGCCATCGCAAGCCCTCCCCGCTGCCTCGTCCTTGTACGTCAGGCCGGGTCTTTGTACGTCAGGCCGATCCGCGGATCACGAGCTCCGTCGGAAGAATCACCGCGGCCGGGTCCTCGCCGCCTATCTGGGCGAGCAGCACCCGCACCATCTCGGCGCTGATGCGGTCCCAGGGCTGGCGGACCGTGGTCAGTTCGGGGCGGGCGGTCAGGGCGGCGGGCGAGTCGTCGAAGCCGCCGACCGCGATGTCCTCGGGGATGCGGCGGTCCGCGCGGTGGAGGGCGGTCAGGACGCCCTGTGCCATGAGGTCCGATGCCACGAACACGGCGTCCAGGTCCGGTGCTTGGGCGAGAAGCCGGGTCGCGGCGGCCTCACCGCCCGCCCGGCTGTAGTCGCCGGACGCGATGAGCCGCTCGTCGACCGCGATGCCCTCCTCGGCAAGGACCTCCCGGTAGCCCGCGAGCCGTTCCACACCGCCGGGGGTGTCGAGCGGCCCGGTCACCGTGCCGATGCGGCGACGCCCGAGGGAGAGGAGATGGCGCACCATGTCGCGGGCGCCGTCCCGGTCGTCCGCGGCGACATAGCTCATTTTGGAGGCCTGGCCGATCGGCTTCCCGCACGCCACCAGGGGGACCCCGGCCTCCCGCAGCTCGTCCGCGACGGGGTCGCCGGAGTGGCTTGAGACCAGGAGCACCCCGTCGACGTGGCCCGCGGTGATGTAGCGCATGATGCGGCGCCGCTCGTCCGGGGTGCCCGCCAGCATCAGGAGCAGCGGGATGTCGTGGGCGGCGAGGGCCTGCGTGCAACCCCGCAGCAGCACATTGAAGTTGGGGTCCTCGAAGAAGCGCTCCTGCGGTTCGGTGAGAAGGAAGCCCACCGAGTCGGAGCGGCCGGTGATCAGCGAGCGGGCGTGCCGGTTGACGACGTAACCGGTCTTGCGGATGGCCGCGTTCACGGCCTCCTCGGAGGAAGGGCTCACATAGTGTCCGCCGTTCAGGACGCGGGACACCGTGCCGCGCGAGACGCCGGCCTCGCGGGCCACGTCGTGGATCGTCGGCGGCCTGCGCCTGCCCCCCGTTGCGTTCATGGTCACGACTTTACGGCTCCGGACAGCAGGTCGAGGCTCCAGAAGCGCTGGATGACCAGGAAGAGGGCGATGAGCGGTACGACGGCAAGGAGCGCGCCGGTGATCACGAGGGTGTAGAGCGCGGGGGTGTTGGAGCCCTGCTCCAGGAGCGTGAACAGACCCAGCGTGATGGGGAACTTCTCGTCGTCGCTGAGCATGATGTAGGGGAGCAGGAAGTTGTTCCACACCGCCACGAACTGGAACAGGAACACCGTCACCAGACCGGGCACCATCATCGGCAGGGCGATCCGCGTGAAGATCCGCCACTCGCTCGCCCCGTCCATCCGCCCCGCCTCGACGACATCGCCCGGCACGGCCGCGGCGGCGTAGATCCGGGCGAGGTACACGCCGTAGGGGGAGAGGACAAGGGGCATGAGGACCGATGCGTACGAATCGGTGAGATCGGCTTTCGCGAGCAGTAGGTACTGCGGCACGGCCAGGATCACCGGTGGCATCAGGACGCCCGCCATGAGGATGTTGAAGACGGTCTCGCGGCCGCGGAAGCGGTAGATCGCGAGGGCGTAGCCACTGATGGCGGAGACGGCTGTGGAGAGGAGCGCGCCGAGACCGGCGTAGAGGGCGGAATTGCCCATCCACCGCCAGTAGACGCCGTCGCGGTAGGCCGACAGGTCCGTGACGTTGTCGGCGAAGCCGCTGCCGGGCCAGAACGTGAACGTCGAGAACAGTTCGCTGCCCGACTTGGTGGAGGCGATCACCACCCAGAGCACGGGCAGCAGGCAGTACAGGGCGCCGAGTGCGAGCACGGCGGTCGGAAACACGGCGATCCGGCGGGGTGGCGGTGGGCCCTGTGCGGTACCGGGAGTGGTGCCCGCGGCGGGCGGGGCCTTGCGGACGGCGAGAGAGCTCGGCGAACTCATCGGGTCGCCTCCTTCTTGGTGCGGGAGTTCGCGACGCGCAGGAACCCGAAGGACAGGACGAGCGTGGCGACGGCGATGATCACGGCGGTGGCGGCAGCCGAGTTGATGTCCCCCTTGCCGAAGGCGTCCTGGTACACCTTCATCAGCGGACTCCAGGTGGTGGAGACGGAGTTGGTGAGCGGCTTGAGGGTGGTGGGCTCACTGAACACCTGGAGCGTCGCGATGATGGAGAAGAAGAAGGTGAGCACCAGTGAGGGCGCCACCATCGGGATCTTGATCCGCAGCGCGATCTGCAGCTGTGAGCAGCCGTCCAGCTTCGCCGCCTCATGGACCTCGGCAGGGATGGCACGCAGCGAGGTGTAGATGACGATCATGTTGAAGCCGGTGCCGCCCCAGACCGCGATGTTGGAGAGCGCGAGATAGAGCGGGCCGCCGTCGAGCAGGTCGGGCTGCGGCAGGCCCAGTTTGTCGAGGACGAAGAAGAAGGGGCTGACGTCCTGGAGGTAGAGGAACCCCCACAGGAGCGCGGCGATGACCCCGGGCACGGCGTACGGCAGGAAGATCGCGAGGCGCGTGAACGGGGTGAGGCGCACCCGCTCGGTGTCCAGGAGCAGCGCGAAGAGCAGGGCGAGGCCGAGCATCACCGGGATGACGATGGCGCCGTAGCCGAGGACGCGCAGCGCGCCGTGCAGGAGTTCGGAGTCGGTGAGCGCGTCGGTATAGTTGCCGATCCCGGCCCACACCTCGTGCCGGGCGTCCTTGCCCAGGCCGAGGCCCTCCACCTCGACCTTGTGGAGGCTGAGCCAGAGCGCGTAGCCGATGGGCAGCGCGAAGAAGAGCGCGAACAGCAGGGTGGCAGGGAGCAGGAACGCGTACGGGGCGCTCTTGACCCCGTACTTGTCCCCGTACGAGGCGCGGCGGCGCGGGCGTGCGGATGTCACGGCGCGACTCCGAAGCCCTGCTTCTTCAGGTCGGCCACGGTGGTGTCCTGCATGGTGTCCAGGGCGCCGCCGAAGTCGGACTTGTTCTTGGCGGCCGAGCCGAAGGCGTCCTTGAACGAGGTGTACGCGACATTCACGTTCGGACCCCAGGCACCGGGCGCGGCGGTCTTCGCGATCTCGGCGGCCTGCGGGTAGAAGTCCTTCTGACCGGCGAAGAAGGCCGGGGGCTCGGTGAACGCGCCGCTGGTCTGGGCCGCGGTGGCGGCGGGGTAGATGCCGCCTTCCTTCGCGAGCGCGTCCAGAGCCTTGGGGTCGGTGTTCAGCCAGGCGGCGAACTTGGCTGCGGCGCCCTTGTGGTCGCTGTCGGTGGTGACGGCGGTCGAGGACCCGCCCCAGCTGCCGGTGGTGTTCTCGCCCTTCGACCACTGCGGCAGCGGCGCCATGGCCCACTTGCCCTTGGTGTCGGGGGCGGCGGTGGTGAGGGTGCCGGGCGCCCACACGGCGCTCACCCAGGCGATCTGCTTGCCGGTGTTGAGCGCCTTGTTCCAGGCGGGGGTGTACATCGGCTGGTTGTCGATGGCGCCCTCCTTGACGAGGCCGCCCCAGAAGTCGGCGACCTTCCGCGTGGCGCCGTCGTCGATGCCGACCTTCCACTTCTCGCCCTTGGTGGTCCACCACTTGGCGCCGGCCTGCTGGGCGAGGCCCGCGAAGAGCCCGGAGTCGTTCGCGGAGAAGGTGGTGAGATCCTTGTCCGGGGCCTTCTTCTTCAGCGCGCGGGCGGTCTCGGCGAACTCCTCCCACGTGGCGGGCGCCTTGAGGTCGTACTTCTTGAAGAGGTCCGCGCGGTAGTAGAACATCATCGGCCCCGAGTCCTGCGGCACCGCGTACACCGCGTCCGAGCCGAGCGTCGTCTGCTGCCAGACGCCCTCGGGGAACTCGCCCTTCACCTTGCCCACTTCACCGGATATGTCGGCGAGCGCGTCGTTACTGACCAGGGTCGGCAGCGCCTGGTACTCGGCCTGCACCAGGTCGGGGGCCTTCTTGGCCTTGTGGGCGGTGAGGATCTTGGTGACGAGGGTGTCTCCGGACGCCTGCTTCTTGACCGTGACCTTGATCTGTTCCTTCTTGCCGGGGCCCTTGTTCCACAGATCGACGACCTTGTCCATGCCGGGTGTCCAGGACCAGTACGTCAGGGAGGCGGGGCCCGACTCCGCCTGGTCCTCGTCGTCCGACGAGCCGCAGGCGGTGAGGGCCGCGGCGCCGAGGGCCAGGGCGAGCGAAGTGGCGTAGAAGCGGCGGTGCTTCGTGAACGGCATGGATGGTCTCCCCTTACCGGGTGGCTGTGCCGACTGCGTCGAGCGGCTTGCCACGCATCTGTGAGCGTTCACAGTAGAGAAACATCCAGGACACTTGTCAATGGTTGTTGCTGTGCGGTTATGTTGAACTCGGAACCGCGAAAGTGTGTGTGCACGTTCCCATTTGATGTTCCCCACTGATGTTTCCAGCTGACGTTTCCAGCTGACCGATGACTCGGGAGAGATCCATGCCGGAGAACACCCCCACGGGCCTGACCGGGCTCGCCTTCGGTGGGGACTACAACCCCGAGCAGTGGCCGGAATCCGTCTGGCGCGAAGACGTGGCGCTGATGCGCGAGGCCGGCGTCACGATGGTGAGCGTCGGGATCTTCTCCTGGGCCCTGCTGGAACCCACCCCGGGCGTCCACGAGTTCGACTGGCTCGACCGGATCCTGGACCTCCTGCACGAGAACGGCGTCCGCGCCGACCTCGGCACCCCGACGGTCGCGCCGCCCGCCTGGTTCTACCGCGCGCACCCCGATGCCCTGCCCGTCACCGCCGAAGGCGTCCGCTACGAATTCGGCTCACGCGGCGCCATCTGCCACAGCAACGCCGCCTACCGCGAGGCGTCCTCCCACATCACCGAGCAGCTCGCCCGCCGGTACGCCGAGCACCCGGCGCTCGCGATGTGGCACGTCCACAACGAGTTCGGGGTGCCGGTCTCCGCCTGCTACTGCCCGTCCTGCGCCGTCCACTTCCGGGGCTGGCTCCGGTCGGCGTACGGGAGCGTGGAAGCGGTCAACGAGGCGTGGGGCACGACCTTCTGGGGCCAGCGCTACGGCTCCTTCGAGGAGATCGAGCCGCCGCGTGCCACCCCCACCGTGGGCAACCCTGCCCAGGCCCTCGACTACCGCAGGTTCGCCGACGCGACCCTGCGCGAGAATTTCGTGCGAGAACGCGACATCCTGCACCGCCTGGCCCCCGGCGCCCCCGTCACCACCAACTTCATGACCGCGCTCAGCCAGTGCGATTCCCTGGACTACTGGGCCTGGGGCCGCGAGGTCGACCTCGTCACCAACGACCACTATCTGATCACCGACGGCCGCCGCACCCACGTCAACCTCGCCATGTCCGCCGACCTCACCCGCTCCGTCGGGGGCGGCTCCCCTTGGCTGCTCCTTGAGCACTCCACGTCCGGCGTCAACTGGCAGCCCCGCAACCCCGCGAAGGCGCCGGGGCAGATGGCCCGCAACTCCCTTGCCCACGTCGCCCGCGGCTCCGAAGGCGCCATGTTCTTCCAGTGGCGGCAGTCGCGGCGCGGCGCGGAGAAGTTCCACTCGGCGATGCTGCCGCACGCCGGGACGGACTCGCGGGTGTGGCGCGAGGTCGTCGAACTAGGCGCATCAGTGGGAGAGTTGGCGACGCTGAAGGGTACGCGGACCGTCGCCGACGTGGCGATGCTGTGGGACTGGCACTCCTGGTGGGCGCAGTCCCTCCAGTGGCGGCCCAGCGAGGACCACGACGCACGGGAGCGTGCCGACACGTTCTACGAGGCCCTCTACGACCGCCACCTCACCGTCGACTTCGCCCACCCGGAGGCCGATCTGTCGGCGTATCCCCTGGTCGTCGTGCCCGCGCTGTATCTGGCGACGGAGGCCGCCGCGCTCAACCTCAAGAACTACGTGGCGCAGGGCGGCACCCTCCTCGTCTCCTACTTCTCCGGCATCGTCGACGAGCACGACGCCGTGCACCCCGGACCCTGCCCCGGCGCCCTGCGCGACGTGCTCGGCCTGACCGTCGAGGAGTTCTCACCGCTGCTCGACGGCCGGTCGGTGCGCATCACCGGCCCCGACGGCGCCGAACTCACCGGGGACGTATGGACCGAGTTCGTCGTGGAGCGCGGCGCCGAGACCGTGTGGACGTACGCGGACGGCCTGGCCGCGGGGCGCCCCGCCGTCACCAGGAACCGACTCGGCGAGGGCACCGCCTGGTACGTCTCCACGCGCCTGACCGCCCGCGATCTCGACACCCTGCTCGCCGCCGCCTGCACCGACGCGGGCGTCGCCGAGCGGCCCGAACTCCCGCGTGACGTCGAGGTGGTGACCCGCCATGGCGACACCGGCACCTACGTCTTCGCCATCAACCACTCCGAGTCCGACGCCAAGGTGCCGCTCGACGCCCACGGCACCGAACTCCTCACCGGCGAGCGCGCCGCGGGCCGCCTCGCGGTGCCCGCGGGCGCGGTGCGGGTCGTACGCCTCGACGGCTGACCCCGCCCCGCTCCCGCCCCTGCCCCGCTTACTCCCCCCGTACTGCCAAGTCGAAGGGACATCGACGATGCACGGAAACGGAACACCCAGGCCACCTGAGCCAGGCAGCCGCAACTCACCCGCCACCCGCAGAGCCGTCCTGGTGGCAGCGCTCGGCGGCGCCGCCGTCATGGCCCTGCCCGCCCGGCCGGCGAGCGCCGCGGCCACCCTCGCGAACGGGGGATTCGAGAGCGGCACCACCGGCTGGAGCACCTACGGCACCGCCGCCGCCTCCTTCGCGGAGGCGGGTGGCCGCACCGGCGGCCGACGTCTGTCGCACTGGTCGGCGTCGGCGTACAAGGTGGAGACCTACCAGTACCTCACCGGCCTCACCGACGGCACGTACACGCTCACCGCCTGGGTACGCTCCAGCGGCGGGCAGAACTCGGCCTACCTCGCGCTCAAGAGCGGCTCCGCCGAACAGCGCACCGACCTGCCGCCCACCCCGAACGGCGCGTGGATCCGCCTCGTCACCTCCGTCACGGTGACCGGCAACGCGTGCACCGTCCGGCTGTACTCCGACGCGAACGCGGGGAACTGGGCGAACTTCGACGACATCACCCTCACGCCCGGCTCAACCGGCCTGTCCATCAAGGGCGCTGACGTCTCCTCACTCAAGAAGAGCGAGGACTTCGGCGGCGTCTACCGCACCGGCTCCGGCGCCACGGCCGACGCCCTCGCCGTGCTCAAGTCCGCCGGGATGAACTACGCCCGCCTTCGCGTGTGGGTCGACCCGGCCGACGGTTACTGCGACAAGGCCCGCGTCCTCGCCGTGGCCAAGCGCGTCAAGGCGCGGGGCATGAAGCTCCTCGTCGACTTCCACTACTCCGACACCTGGACCGACCCGGGCGCCCAGACGATCCCGTCGGCCTGGTCGGGCCACTCCTACGCCCAGTTGAAGACCGACGTCCACGACCACACGTACGACGTCCTGAACGCGCTCAAGGCGCAGGGCACCACCGCCGACATGGTGCAGATCGGCAACGAGCTCAACGGGGGCATGCTGTGGCCCACAGGATCGACCTCGAACTGGGCACAGCTGGCCGGTCTCCTGACGGCGGGGGCCACGGCAGCCAAGGCCGTCTCGTCGAGCACCCTTGTCGCCCTCCACCTCGCCAACGGCGGCGACAACGCCCTGTACCGCACGTGGTTCGACAACGCGGTCTCCCGCAAGGTGCCCTTCGACGTGATCGGCCTCTCCTTCTACGGCTACTGGCACGGGGCGCTCTCCGACCTCCAGGCCAACATGGACGATCTCGCGGCGCGCTACGCGAAGCCGCTCTACGTCGCCGAGACGGCCTACCCCTTCCGCCTGGACAGCGACGACGACTGGGAGGACGTCATCGACAAGTCCGAGGAACTCGTCGGCGGCTACCCCGCTACCGAGGCGGGCCAGGCGGCCTGGTTCCGCGACATCCAGAGCGTCGTCGAGGCGGTCCCGTCCCGCCGTGGCCTTGGCGTCTTCTGGTGGGACGCCACCTGGACCGCCGTCGAGGGCAACGGCTGGGATCCGACGGACCCCTCGACGGGCAACGCCTGGGAGAACCAGGCGCTCTTCGACTACGACGGCATGCCGACCGAGGCCATGAGCGGCTTCGCGCACCGATGACTGGGGCCGCTCGCACAGCTCAGGCCCGCATCACCAGACGGTCCACCGCGGGGTTCCCCGTGCCGCCGTAAGGGACCGGCAGGAGTCCGGCTGGCCCGGTCGCGTACAGCGCCTGTTCGAGACCGCTCACCAGGTGCTGTACGTCGAGCGGCGGCCGGACCACCAGACGCAGGAAACGGCTGGAGCTGCCGATCTTGTTGCCGCATTCGCGGACCAGGATGCCGTGCTCCGTGAGGAGCCGATCGCGCAGGACCGCTCCGTCGACGCCGTCGGGAAGGCGCACGTACACGAAGTTGCCCTGCGAGGGATAGCTGGTGAGTCCCGGAAGCCGGCCGAGATGCCAGATCATCTCCTGGCGGTCGCGGCGCACCTGACGCAGGCTCAGGTCGTAGGCGGGGCGGTGCTGCTTGAGCATGAACACCACCGTTTCCGCGAAGGAGTTGATGTTCCACTTCGGCAGCGCGGCGCGCACTCTGCCCGCCAGGCCGGGATTGGCGACGAGATAGCCGAAGCGCACGCCGTGCAGGCCGAAGTTCTTGCCGAGACTGCGCAGCACGATGACATTGGGCCGCAGCACCGCCTCGTCGGCGACGCTCGACTCCGCTCCCGCGTCGGCGAACTCGAGGAACGACTCGTCGACGACGACCAGGTCGAGATCCTGCAGCGCGTCGAGCAGCGCGAGCACGGAGCGGCGCGGAAGCATGCCTCCGTCCGGGTTGTTGGGGTTGCAGATGACCGCTGTACGAGAGCCACGGGCGCGTACGAAGTCGACGTAGGCCAGGGGATCGAGCGCGAAGCCGTCGGCCTCCGGAAGCAGGAACATGTCCACGCGCTTGCCGGTTTCCATCGACTGATCGGTCCACCGCCCGAACGTCGGCACGGGCACTGCGAGAGCGTCGCGCACCAGCAAGTGATCGATCCAGGTGATGAGTTCGGTCGACCCGTTGCCCATCACGACGGTCTGCGGATTGAGCCCGAGCACGGCGCTGAGCTCGGCCGCGATGGTGTCCGCGCCGCTCGGGTAGTACGTGAGGATGTCCCGCAGCCGGCCGCTGAGCTCCTCGTACATCTCGGGCGTCGGGAAGTACGGATTGCACGGGATGCAGAAGTCGACGAGCGGCTGTCCGCTGTCCGCCGCCGCCCTGTTCAGCGCGGAGTACGAGGGGGTGTGCGCGGTCGACGCGCGAAAGAGAGCGGTGACGTTGCCCGCGTCTGCCATGGGAGGCCTCCGGGTGGGGGAGGTGGTGGTGTCTGCCGTACATACGTACGCGGGCGCGGGCATGCTCAACCACTGGGGCGCGAGGGGGGATTGGCGCGAGGGGGGGGGATTGAGTCAGCTCCCCGGAATCCAGACCCGCATGGCCCCGTCCCGCCGGTTCGCCCACGCGTAGTACGGAACCGCCGTCAGACGGGTCTGGTGCCCGTCCGAGCGGCGGAGGCCGGTCGTGGTGACGACCGTGACGCCGCCCAGGAGGTCCGGGCGGTGCTCGGCGACGGTGCGTGCCGTCGGCACGAGGGTCACCTCGTCGAGGCGCAGGCCCGCCTCCTGGTCGACGCTCTCCAGGCAGTACACGAGCGGCCCGCGCTCCACGGCCAGGCAGCCCCTGACCGCGTCCATCCGGGGGTTCGGCTCGGTGAGCCGTACGTCCAGGGCGAGGTCGAGGACGACGCGCTCGCCGGGCAGCCAGCGGCGGCGGATCCGAAGCCAGCCCCACCCCGTGTCGGTGCGGTCCTGTTGGTCCGGTGCGGCCACCGTGAACTCGGCGCACCAGGAGGGGATGCGCAGCGACAGGGTCCAGTCACGGTCCGCGGGCGCCGCGTCGACGGTGATCGTGACGCGGCCCTTCCAGGGATAGTCCGTCTCCACCGTGACCGCCCCGCCCTCGGCGGCGTCCGTAGCGTCCGTGGCGTACGTGGCGTACGTGCCTGTCGCATACTGATGCAGTTGCAGACCGTCAGCGTCGCCGCTCACCACGTAGTGGGGGAGAGAGGCCAGCAGGCGCATCACGTTCGGCGGGCAGCAGGCGCAGCGGAACCAGGGTGTGCGGCGGGCCGTCCGGTCGCCGGGAAGCGGTTCGTGGTCGTCGCGCACCTGGAGCGGGTTGACGTACAGCCAGCGGTCGCCGTCCAGAGCGACGCCGGACAGGAAGCCGTTGTAGAGGGTGCGCTCGACGAGGTCGGAGTAGCGCGTCTCGCCGGTGAGCAGCGCCATCCGCCAGGACCACTGCACGGAGGCGATGGCCGCGCAGGTCTCCGCGTACGCACGGTCGGGCGGCAGCTCGAAGGGGTCACCGAACGCCTCGCCCTCGTGGCGTGCTCCGACTCCGCCGGTGAGGTAGGTCTTGGTGGTGGCCATGGCGTGCCAGAGCCGTTCGAGGGCCTCGCGCAGGGGCACGTCGCCGGTCTCCATGGCCAGGTCGGTGGCCCCGGCCAGGAGGTACAGCTGACGTACGGCGTGCCCGGTGACGGTGGGCGCCTCACGTACGGGGAGGTGGTCCTGCCAGTACGCCGGACCCGGATCATGGTCCTGGTCGCGCTCGGCGCCCTGCGAGAGCAGTCCGTGGCCGCGCCGGTCGGTGAAGTAACCGGCCAGATCGAGGAAACGCCGCTCGCCGGTCTCGCGGTACAGCTCCACCAGGGCGGTCTCGATCTCCGGGTGCCCGCAGATCCCGTCGGTCTTCTTGTCGGTCGTTGTCTCCGTCGTCGTGTCCGTTCCGAAGACGGAGTCGATGTGCGTGGCGAACCGCACGGCCACGTCCAGGAGTTCGCGGCGGCCCGTGGCCCGGTGGTGTGCCACGCCCGCCTGGATCAGATGTCCCGCGCAGTACAGCTCGTGGCCCCAGTCGAGGTCGCTCCAGCGCCGCTCGGGGTGGGCGACCTGGTAGTACGTCTGGAGGTAGCCGTCGGGTTCCTGGGCGGCGGCGACGAGTGACGTCAGCCGTTCCACTTCCGTGCTGAGCCCGCCCTTGCCGGGGTCGTCGGCCAGCTGCCAGGAAGCGGCCTCCAGCCACTTGTGGACATCGGAGTCCTGGAACGGGAAATCCCCGGTGAAGGCTCCCGCGCTCCCGGCCGCCGCACGGAGGTTGTCCAGGTTCCCCGCCTGTTCGAGGCGCTCGGGTCCCTGCGGGATGCTCACCGAGGCGTTGGTGTGCCGCCTGGCGGCCCAGAAGCCGCCCGTGATGCGCGCCGCGGTCGCCGGGCGCAGGGCGGTGTGAGTGTGCGCACGCAGGCGTATCGGTCCCAGGGGCGCGGGCGGGGGCGTGAGATCGGGCATGTGTGCCATTCCTCTGTGCCATGTTCGTTCGACATCTGGAACATCGTTCGGCGACCTGCTGCTGCCGTCGACGCTACCGTGGGCCGCCCGGCGCGGGGGCGCAGTCGGCCGCATCCAGGGCCCGCATCTGGGGCGGGGCTTCGCATCAAGGCAGCCGCCCGCAGATCCCCGGCACCGGCTTCTACGATCAGGGGCCATGAGCCCCCGCCTGCTGATCTACAGCCGAACGACCGCCTACCGGCACGCGTCGATCCCCGCCGCGGTCGCCGCCCTGCGCGAGCTCGCCGCCGGGAGCGGATGCTCCGCCGACGCGACCGAGGATCCGGCCGCCTTCGAGCAGGACCTGTCCGGCTACGCGGCGGTCGTCTTCCTCTCCACCAGCGGCGACGTTCTCAACCCCACCGGACGGGCGGCGCTGCGCGCACACCGGTCGGCGGGCGGCGGCTTCATGGGCGTCCACGCCGCCGCCTGCACCGAGTACGACTGGCCGTACTACGGCGAACTCCTCGGCGCGCGCTTCGACCGCCATCCCGCCTGTCAGCCCGGCCGCCTGACCGTCGAGGATCACGCGCATCCCGCCACCGCACACCTCCCGGCCACCTGGGATCTCACCGACGAGTGGTACGACTTCCGCGCCTCGCCCCGGGGTGCGGTGCGGGTCCTGGCATCCGCCGACGAGTCCTCGTACGAAGGAGGCGGGATGGGCGACGACCACCCTCTGGTGTGGTGCCACGAACACGGCGGCGGCCCGATGTTCTACACGGCGCTCGGCCACGCCGATGAGGCCTACGCGGACAAGGATTTCCGCGCCCACCTGCTCGGCGGCCTGCGGTATGTGACCGGACTCGGCTGAAGCGGTGGACCGGACATGGGTGAGCCCCCGCCTCAGGAGACGGGGGCTCATGCCAGGTCCTGCGTGCGAGGTCCTAGAGGGTGCCGGAGGCGGCGATGGCGATCTCGGCCTTGGTGGCGCCGGACTGCGAGCCGAAGCTCTCGATCTTCTTGACGAGGGCCAGGCTGTCCTCGTCCGCGACCTCACCGAAGACCACGTGCTTGCCGTCGAGCCAGGTCGTGGCGATCGTGGTGATGAAGAACTGCGAGCCGTTGGTGTTGGGGCCCGCGTTGGCCATCGACAGCTGGCCGGGCTTGGTGTGCTTGAGCGTGAAGTTCTCGTCGGCGAACTTCTCGCCGTAGATGCTCTTGCCGCCCGTGCCGTTGCCGGCGGTGAAGTCGCCGCCCTGGAGCATGAAGTCCGGAATGACGCGGTGGAACTTCGAGCCGGCGTAACCGAAGCCCTTCTCGCCGGTGGCGAGCGCGCGGAAGTTCTCCGCGGTCTTCGGCACGACGTCGTCGAAGAGGTTGAACGTGATGCGGCCTTCGGGCTTGCCGTCGATGGTGATGTCGAAATAAGCCTTGATTGTCATGGTCCTCATCCTGTCATTGCCCTGTCCCCGCCCGCCAACCGAACCCCCCGATGTGTCTTCCATGAGCCTGCCGCAACCATGGTGACCAGGCATGATGCCGTTGGCAGTCAGTCCATGGTCGAGCCGATGTCGGTGCTGCCCGTCGTCAGAAACGTCGTCGCGGGCAGGGCGCCGCTCGCCTGGCGGGCGCCGTACACCGTGGTGGCGTCCTTGGACCGGAAGGCGGGGGTCGCGACTCCGCTGTCCCAGTTGTTGCCGGCCGAGACCGCGGCGGAGCCGAGTTTCGCCAGGCCCGTGCCGTTCGCGGCGGCGAGGTTGCGGGCCAGGCGGCCCTTGCCCGTCGCGAAGTAGAAACCGGACTCCTTGTTGGCGTACGCGGTGTTGCGGTTGAGGTTGATCGCGCCGGGATTGGAGTTCTCGGTGAAGCCGTGGAGCGTGTTGTCCCAGGCCGCGTTGTTGTTCACCAGGTGTGCGGCGCTCGCACCGCCGCCGCCCAGCTTGAACCCGTTGCCGTTGCCCTCCCAGGCGGAGTCGTTCCACCGGTTCTTTCCGTTGCCGAACGCCCAGGAGTGCTCGACGGTGACGGGCGATGCGTACTGCCACAGGTCCACGCCGTCGTCCGCGTTGTTGAACAGGCGGGCCCCGGTGATCTTGTTTCCGGTGCCCGAGCCGAACTTCACGGCGAGGCCGTCGGCATTCTGGCCGTGTGTGGCGGCGTCGTAGTTGCCGTGGCTGTCGAGGTTCTGCACCAGGTTGCCGGTCGTGCCGTCGCCGCGCAGGGTGAAACCGGAGTCGCCGTTGTCGGCAGTGACCATGTTCTTGAAGATGCCGCCGACGGACGAGGTGACGACGAAGCCCTGGGCGGGGGAGTTCTGGAAGGTCAGATTCTGCACCGTCCAGTGATCGCCGTAGATTCCGGCGAGCCAGGAGCCCGCGGCGAGCTTCGAACCGTCGATCTTCACCTTCTCGGTGCCGTACGCGGTGAGGGTGATCCGCGCGGATGCGCTGCCGTCCGCCGTCGACTTGAGGGTCTTGGCCGGGTAGTACGTGCCGCCCCGCACCTGGATCGTGGTCCCCGCCGACGCGTTCGCCACCGCGGATTCGAGCGCCGCGGAGGTCGACACGACCACGGTGCTGCTCGTGGCGTCCGCGGCGTCCGCGTCCTCCGGGGCCAGACCCAGATAGACGCCTCCCGCGCCCGCCGCCGCGGCGACGGCGGCGGCGACGACGGTGATCGTGCGGGTCCTTCGGTGGCGTCCGGTGCTGCTGCTCACAGCAGACGTTCCTCTCCTAGGGGGCGTGGTGCGGCGGCGGCCCGGGAACCCCATGCCCTCCGGGCGGCCGCCACCCCCTTGTCCCCGCCGCGCGCCGGAAAGGTTGCCGCGCGGAGGGATCTTTCTCGGTCAGCAAGCTGATCAAGCGGTCAGTCGGTCTTGATCCTCATGAAGGTGATCGAGTTCGCCGGGAAGGTGTACGAGAAGGAGTCGGACACGCCCTTGAACGTCGAGGTCACCGGTTTGACCGGCGTCGCGTCCTTCGTGTTCTCCGCGGCCGGGTCGGCGGCGAGCGTGGTCACCTTCGCGTTCCGCTCGACCCGCGCGCCCGAGCCGATGCCGACCTTGGTGCGGGCATCGGAGCCCTGTGCGTTGACGACCTTGACGATGAGGTCACCGGTGGCCTTGTCCCGGGTGACGACCTGGCGGAACGGCTCGGCGGGCTTGTCGTCGGTGAAGGAGCCCCACTTCTTGCCGTCGAGGAAGAGCGTCACCTGGCGGCCGTGCACCTCCACGCGCAGGTCGTAGCTGCGGCCCGTCTCGATGGTCGTCGTGTCCTGGACCATGGTCTGCTTCGCCCCGGCGACGGACTTCTCGACGGCCGACTGGGTATTGTTCCAGCCGCCCAGGTTCCACCAGTAGTGGTTGCCGGAATCCTTCACCCCGAAGGCGACCATGAAGCCCTCCTTGCCGGACTTCTTGGTGGCCTTCACGTTCAGGTCGTAGTTCTGCCAGCTCTTGTCGCCCGCCGTGACCAGGGTGTTTTCGGCGGCCTCGTCGGACTGCACGTACGCGCCGTCCTGGACGGCCCAGGTGCCCTTGTCCGCCGCCTTGCTCCACCGGCCGTCACCGCCGGAGAAGTCGTCGGACAGGAGCGTCTTGCCGTCCTCGCCGGTGACCTTCACGTCGTCGTACGCGGCGCTGGTCGCCCAGGTGGACAGGCCGACGGCGCCGGTGATGGGGCCGGACGTGGCGGGGGTGCCGGATGCCGTGGACGGCACGACCTCGTCGCCGACGTTGCGCATGAAGAGCTTCTGCGTCTCGTAGTTGGCCGAGCCCCATGACTGGTCGTTGTCGTACCAGATCATGTTCGGCTTCCACTGCACGTAGTCCTCGTTGGCGAGCAGCGGGGCGTAAGAGGCGAGCTTGACGACATCGGCGTTGCGCTCGATGCCGGTCATGAAGGCGGCCTCGGACAGGGCGTTGGAGAACGTGTTGCCCTGCGACGCGTACTCGCCGAGGAAGACCTTCGGGCCCTTGCGGTCGTAGGAGTCGTAGCGGTCGTTGTTCTCCAGGAACCACTGCGGGCTGTTGTAGTAGTGCTCGTCGACCATGGCGACGTCCGCGTCACGATTGAGCTGCCAGGCCTTGTCGAAGGTCGAACCGCTGTCGTCGGGGCCGGAGTTGGAGATCACGGTGATGTCCGGGTACTTCGCCTCGATGGCCGCCCGGAACTCCTTGAAGCGGGCGAAGAACTCCTCGGGGAGGTTCTCCTCGTTGCCGACTTCGAGGTGGGTGAGGTGGAAGGGCTTGGGATGGCCCATCGCCGCCCGCTTCTTGCCCCACTCGCTCGTCGCAGGACCGTTGGCGAACTCGATGAGGTCAAGGGTGTCCTGGATGTGCCGCTTGAGCAGCGCCGGATCGTCGGTGGCCTTGTTCTGGCCGCAGCCGGTCACCAGGGCGGGCACGACGGGCAGCGGCATGGCGCCGGTGTCCTCGGCGAACTGGAAGTACTCGTAGTAGCCGAGACCGTAACTCTGGTTGTAACCCCAGAAATTGGCATTGGTGGCGCGCTCCTCCACCGGCCCGATGGTGTCCTTCCACTGGTAGGAGCGCTTGCGCTGCCAGCCGGACTGCTCGTCGTACGCCTCGTGGGAGCCGGTGTTGACCAGGCAGCCGCCGGGGAAGCGCAGGAAGCCGGGCTTCAGGTCGGCGATCTTCTGGGCGAGGTCCTTGCGCAGGCCGTTCGCGCGGCCCTTGTAGGTGTCGCGGGGGAAGAGGGAGACCTCGTCGAGCGCGACGGGGGCGCCCGACGCGACCGTGAGCCGGCCGGTCGTGGAGGTGCGCCCGGCTGTGAACGAGGCCTTGTACTTCGCCCAGCCGCCGCGCGCAATGACGCGGCGGGCCGGGGCAAGCTCGCCGGAGGCGTCGCGCAGGCTGAGGGTCAGCGGCGCCCTCTGGGCCCCGCCGGTACGGGCCCAGACCGAGAAGTCGTAGCGCTTGCCCTTGGCGAGCGCGAGGCCGGTGTTGTAGCCGGTGTTGGTGACGGACGAACCGCCGCCCAGCGAGAGGTAGTTGCGGTTGCGGGCGTTCAGGCGGCCGTCGTCGTTCAGCACCTCGGCGGAACCAGACGTGTCCCACGAAGTCAGCGGCTTGTAGGAGGCGTTGTCGGCGGTGGAGTACTCGAAGGAGCGGTTCTGGACGAGTTCGGCGTAGAGGCCGCCGTCCGCCGCGCGGTTGATGTCCTCGTAGAAGACGCCGTACATCGAGTCGTCGATCTTTGCGCCGGTGCGGGCCGGGTCGACGTCGATCGTGTAGTCGGTGGGTTCGGCCGCGGCGGTGGGTCCCGCGGCGAGCGTTCCGGCGAGCAGGGCTCCCAGGGTGAGCCCGAGCCTCCATCGTCTGCGTGCCATGCGTACCCCAGTCTTCGTGCGATATTTCGAACGCCGATCAGCAGGTCGAACGGCAACTTAGGTAGGGGAAGGGCGGCGCGTCAACGCATTGCGCAGGAAGTGACCGAGGTGCTCGCTGAGGTTCGTGATCTCGAACAACTTCCCTTGAATTCACGGGACTTCACTCCCGTCTCTGTCCGAACCGTTGACGCGCCCCGCGTTCGACCTTACGGTCCGTTCGAAGTTGCGAGCAGCATTCGAAATATCGGACAGAAGTGAGCCGCAATGCCACCACCCCTCCCGAGCCGACGAGGTGTGCTCGGCGGTATCGGAGCGCTCGCCGTCGCGGGCAGCTTCGGACTCGCCGCCGCGAATCGCAGCGCGTCGGCGATCGCGTCGGACGCGGATGTACGGGTCCGCTACTGGAATCTGTTCTCCGGCGGCGACGGCGCCAACATGATCGCGATGCTGGACGCCTTCCGTGCCGCGAACCCTCAGGTCGACGTCAAGGACTCGACCCTCCAGTGGGGCAACCCGTACTACACCAAGCTCGCCATGGCGGCGTCGGGGAACCGCGCACCCGACCTCGCGGTGATGCACCTGGGCCGGATCCCCGGCTTCGCACCCGGACAGCTGCTCGACCCCTGGGACGTGCGGCTGCTCGCCAAGTACGGCGTGCGCGAGGCGGACTTCAACCCGGTGCTGTGGAAGCGCGCCGTGGTCGACGGCAAGCTCTACGGCCTTCCCCTCGACATCCACGCCCAGCTCTGCTTCTACCGCAAGGACGTGTGCGAGAAGGCGGGACTGCTCGGCGCGAACGGCGATCTGGCGAAGGTCACATCGACCGATGACTGGTTCAAGGCTCTGAAGGCGGCCAAGAAGGCCGTCAAGTCGGATGTCCACACCATCGGCATCAAGGCCGACGACCCCAATTTCTCCTGGTGGTTTTTCCTCTCCTTCTACACCCAGCTCGGCGGCACCTGCCTCAGCGCCGACGGCCGGGACGTCACTCTCGACACCGACAAGGCCACCCAGGTCCTCGAGTTCCTGCGGCAGCACCTGACCGACGGCTACTCCACCGCCATCGGCGCCGCCGACGGCGAGTCCTTCGTCAACGGTTCCGCCTTCACGTGGGAGGGCAACTGGTCGGTGCCGGTCTTCAGCGGCGCGAAGCTCACGTACGGCGCGACCCCGCTGCCGCCCGTCTTCGGCAAACCCGCAACGCACACCGAGTCGCACTGCTTCGTCCTGCCGCACCAGTCGCAGCGCGGCGGCGCCACCAACGAGGGCGCGCACCAACTGGCCGCGTACGTCGTCAAGAACGCCACGGCCTGGGCGCGCGGCGGCCACATCCCCGCCTACCTGCCGACCCTTGACGACAAGAAGTACCGGGCACTCGAGCCGCAGTCCGATTACGTCTCGGCGATGGACCACATGGCGGTCGAGCCGCCCGCCTGGTTCGCGGGATCCACCGGACTCCTCACCCAGCGCATCGGCCCCGTCATCGCCACCTCCAACGTCGGCTCCGCCAAGCCCGACGCCACGGCCCGCCGCATGAAGGACGTACTCGAAAAGCTGGTCGCCATGAAGAACCCGATGGAAGGCAGATCCGCCACCGAGGGAGGACCCGCCGCGTGAGCGCCATCGACACCGTGGTCGCACCGGCCGCCGTACGGCCCGCCCCGGTGGCGGCCGCCGATTCACTCCGGACGCGGCTGACCCGACGCTTCCAGCACGGCGGCTGGTTCGTCGCCCCGTTCCTGGTCCTCTTCGCGCTGTTCGTGCTGCTCCCGATCGGCCGCGGCCTGTGGCTGAGCTTCACCGACGCCAACATCTCCGGCACCGGCGAAAGCTTCGTGGGGCTCGACAACTACCGCGAGGCCTTCGACAACCCGCTCCTGTGGGACTCCCTGGGCCACAGCGCGTACTTCACCCTGCTCGTGGTGCCCTGCATCGTCGTCCTCGCGTTCCTCCTCGCGATGCTCGCCCACCACATCGAACGTGCCAAATGGCTCTGGCGGCTCTGCTTCTTCGCCCCCTTCCTGCTGCCGTCGACAGTCGCGGGGAACCTGTGGCAGTGGCTGTTCAACCCGGGCACCGGAATGATCAACCACGTCTTCGGCCTCGACACGCCCTGGCTCACCCAGAAGTCCACCGCCATGCTCGCCGTCGTCATCACCACCCTGTGGTGGACGGTCGGCTTCAGCTTCCTGCTCTTCCTCGCCGCGCTGCAGAACATCCCGAAGCATCTGTACGAGGCCGCCGCGCTCGACGGCGCGGGCGCCTGGCAGCGGATGGTGCACATCACCCTGCCGATGCTGCGCAACATCACCGGCCTCGTGATCACCCTGCAGATTCTCGCCTCGCTCCAGGTCTTCGACCAGGCCGTGGTGATGCAGGACTTCGGACCCGGCCCCGAGGAGAGCACCCGGACCTTCGTCCAGTACACCCTCGAAGAGGGCTTCACCGCCTACCGCGTGGGCTACGCCTCCGCGATCTCCATCATCTTCTTCGTGCTCATCGCGGCCGTCGCCCTCGGCCGGATGTGGCTCCTGCGCAAGCGTGAGGAGGGCGTGCGATGAGCACGGCCGTCGACGTACGGAAGAACAGCCCGAAGAGCCGCAAGAAGAAGTGGACCCCGAGCCAGATCGTGCTCACCGCGATCGGTGTCCTCGTCTCCGCCCTCTGGATGACACCGCTCCTGTGGGCCCTGTTCACGTCCCTGAAGTCGGAGACCGAGGCCGTCGAGGTGCCCACCCACTGGGTGCCCCAGGAGTGGACGGGCCAGGCGTGGAAGGCGCTCTTCGAGACCGGGAACATCACCAACTGGTTCGTGAACTCACTCGTCGTCTCGGTCTGCGTCACCTTCATCGTGGTGCTCGTCAGCGCGCTTGCCGGGTACGGCTTCGCGCGCACCGAGTTCCGCGGCAAGAACGCGCTGCTCGGCCTGGTGATGGCGGGCCTGATGGTGTCGCCCGCCGTGCTCGGCGTCCCGCTCTTCACGACCGTCCAGTCCATGGGGATGGTCGACACCTACTGGGGCATGATCCTGCCGCAGTGCGCGCCCGCCGCGATGGTCTACATCCTCTACAAGTTCTTCCAGTCGATCCCGCACGAACTGGAGGAGGCCGCGTACATCGACGGGGCCGGACGCTGGCGGGTCTTCTTCACCATCGTCCTGCCACTCTCCAGGCCCTCGCTCTCGGCCGTCGGGATCTTCACGTTCATCGCGTCCTGGAACAACTTCCTGTGGCCCTACATGGTGACCAACAACCCCGACCTGATGACCATGCCGAACGGCATCGCGACCGTCATGAACTCCTACGGCATCCAGTGGGCGCAGCTCATGGCGGGCGGCCTGATGGCGGGTCTGCCCCTGGTCGTCGTCTTCGTCTTCTTCCAGCGGCAGATCATCAGCGGCGTGGCCCACACGGGGCTGGCCGGCCAGTAAGTCCCCTGCTCAGTCGCTCTGTTGAAAGGTTCTCCATGGCCCCCCGTTCCGCCCGCTTCACGCTCGACCCCGCCTTCGCCGTGGGCGACGTCGACCCCCGGCTCTTCGGCTCCTTCGTCGAGCACCTCGGCCGGTGCGTCTACACCGGCATCCACGAACCGGGCCACCCCTCGGCCGACGAGACGGGGCTGCGCACCGACGTGCTCGGCCTGATCCGCGAACTCGGCGTGACGGCCGTGCGCTACCCCGGCGGGAACTTCGTCTCGGGGTACAAGTGGGAGGACTCCGTCGGCCCCGCCGACGAGCGGCCGCGCCGCCTCGACCTGGCCTGGCACTCCACGGAGACCAACCGCTTCGGGCTCTCCGAGTACATCGCCTTCCTGCGCAAGATCGGCCCGCAGGCCGAACCGATGATGGCGGTGAACCTCGGCACACGCGGCGTCGAAGAGGCCCTGGAACTCCAGGAGTACGCCAACCACCCCTCCGGCACCGCCCTGTCCGACCTGCGCGCCGCGCACGGCGACAAGAACCCCTTCGGTATCCGCCTGTGGTGCCTGGGCAACGAGATGGACGGGCCGTGGCAGACCGGCCACAAGACCGCAGAGGAGTACGGACGCCTGGCTGCCGAGACAGCCCGCGCGATGCGCCAGATCGACCCGGACGTCGAGCTGGTCGCCTGCGGCAGCTCCGGTCAGTCCATGGCGACCTTCGCCGAGTGGGAGGCCACGGTCCTCGCCGAGACCTACGACCTCGTCGACCACATCTCCCTGCACGCCTACTACGAAGAGACCGACGGCGACCGGGACTCGTTCCTCGCCTCCGCCGTCGACATGGAGTCCTTCATCGAGAACGTCGTCGCCACCTGCGACCACGTGGGCGCCCGTCTGAAGTCGAAGAAGAAGATCAACCTGTCGTTCGACGAGTGGAACGTCTGGTACCAGTCCCGGCCGCACCCCGAGGTCGAGGAGAGCCTGCGCGACTGGCCCGAGGCGCCGCGTCTCCTGGAGGACAACTACACCGTCACCGACGCGGTCGTCGTCGGCTCGCTCCTGATCGCCCTGCTGCGGCACGCCGACCGGGTGGCCGTCGCGTGCCTGGCCCAGCTGGTCAACGTCATCGCGCCGATCATGACCGAGCCGGGCGGCCCCGCCTGGCGCCAGACGTCCTTCTTCCCCTTCGCGCAGGCCTCGCGGTACGGCCGCGGCCAGGTCCTCGACGTACGCGTGGACTCGCCCGCGCACGAGACGCGAAAGTTCGGCGAGGTGCCCCTGCTGCACGCGACGGCCGTCCGCGCCGAGGACGGCACCGTCACCGTCTTCGCGGTCAACCGCAGCCAGAGCGAGCCGCTCTCGCTCGAAGTCGCGCTCCAGGAGCTGGAGTTGAGCGCCGTCATCGAGCACACCGCGCTGTCGGACGCGGACCCGGATGCCCGCAACACCCTCGCGGAGCCGGAGCGCGTCACCCCGCACGGTGTCAGTGGGACAGGGCTCCAGGACGGCACGCTGAGCGCTGTCCTGGAGCCGCTGTCATGGAACATGATCCGCCTTGGCTGATTCCTTGCCGCCCTGGGTCAGTAGGCGACGGGCCACCCGGAGCTCCAGTTCAGGAGGTTGACGCCGAGCTTCGGGGTGCCGTTGTCCTGGCCGTCGTAGTAGTGGTAGACGAGCAGGTCACCGTCGGCGTCCTTCATGACCGACTGGCCGCCGGGGCCGATGTAGCGGCCGTGGCTCTCCTGGACCGGCGTGCCGCCGTTGTTCGTCATGGCGACGCCGTTCTTGTCGACGTACGGCCCGGTGACACCGGAGGAGCGGCCCACCTTGATCTTGTACGTGGAACTGGTGCCCGCGCAGCATGTGTCGTACGAGGCGAAGAGGTAGTAGTAGCCGCCCCGCTTGACGATGTACGGCGCTTCCACGGCCTTGGTTCCGGTGGGGCGCGAGGCGAGTGAGCGCCGGGCGGTGTCGCCCGCGTACTGCTTGCCCGTCGAGGGGTCGACCCTGATCATCTTGATGCCGGTCCACCAGGAGCCGAAGGAGAGCCACCACTTGCCGTCGTCGTCCACGAAGAGGTTCGGGTCGATGGCGTTGTAGTCGCTGGACGTGGTCGAGGTGTACACGGAGCCGTAGTCGGTCCAGGAGCCGGGCTCGCCCGTGGTGGAGGCCGCGAGGCCGATGGCCGACTTGTTCGAGCCGAACGACGAGACGGAGTAGTACATCAAGTACTTGCCGCCGTGGTACGAGATGTCGGGCGCCCAGACGTCCCCGGTGGAGTTGTAGGTGTTCCACCAGCTCGGCCGGGTCGGGAAGGCGGAGCCGCTGCGGCCGAAGTTGATCCGGTCGGTGGAGGTACGCAGCTGCAGACCGTCGCCGGTCGAGTAGAGCAGGTACTTGCCCGACGAGGTGCGGGCCAGGGTCGGGTCGTGCACGACGATGTCGCCGGTGACCTGGCCGGGGTTGGGATAGGCGGTGGCGCTGCTCGGGACGAGGGCGAGCAGGGCGGCGGCGGGCAGCGCGACGATGGCTCTGCGCCCAAAGGCGGTGGGGGGGGGGGGGGGGGTGCGGCTCACTCCGGGCTCCTTGCGTGGTGGGAGTAACTCCCCGTGTCTGCAAGGGAGTTGGACGGGGGCGGTACGGCAAGTGGTTGCCGCCCGCCCCCGCGAGGTTGCCGCCCGCGCGGGTATTACAGCGCCGGATACGCGTTCTTCAGGAGCTCCCGGAACTGGGCCGAGAACCACTTCCCTGAGACCGGCGCGTCCGCGAGCGCGCCGGACGGGTTGAAGCCGTTGCGGGGATTGCCCTGGTACGTCGGGTCACACATGCGGTCGAAGCCCTTGCCCTCGTCGTTCGGGATCTCCTTGCTCGACCCGTCGGACTCGCCCGGCGGCTTGATCCACACATAGGCGTCGATGCCGGCCTCAGGGGCTGTCTTAGGACGCTCGCCGAGGCCCGCACCCGACTGGTTGCACCAGTTGCCGATGTGGATGCGCCGGTCGTAACGGCCGCCCTCCACATAGGTGTTCACGTCCGTCGTGGGGCCGGGGCCCGTGGGCCGTGCCGCGCCGCCCCAGCCGTTGCGCGAGGTGTCGATCAGCATGCCGATGTCGGACTTGAAGCCGGTGGAGACGAGCTGATTGCGGAACGACTGGGCGTAGGAGAGCTCGTCGACGGAGCGGTTCCAGTCGACCCACTTCGACTCGCGGACCGACCGGCCGTTGACGTTGTCGCCGATCTTGAAGTTGTTCTCCTTCAGGGCGCTGTAGTTGGCCGTGTTGGTGATGAAGCCGTGCACGTTGTCGACGCTGCCGCCGTCGGTGGTGGCCGCCTGGTACATGACCTGCGCGGACGCGGCGAAGTTGTCGTCCCAGCCGATCCACCCGTGGTGGCCCGCGTCGACGTAGTTGTAGACGTTCGGGACGGCGCCGAGCTTGCGAAGGGCGTAGCCGACGCCCTTCACGTAGTTGCCGTTGGCCTTCATCACGTCGCACTCGGGCGTCGCGGTGGGGCGGCTGCCGGTGTTGGTGACCAGGTTCGGCAGCGAGTCGATCTCGACGGTCGTGACGATGCGCAGGTTCGCGTACTTGGAGTCGGCGAGGGTCGCGGCGATGGGGTCGATGTAGTCGGTCTGGTACTTGCCGATCTCGGTGGGGCCGAGTTCGCCGTTGGAGGCGAGTGCGGAACAGTCCCGGCCCGGCAGGTTGTAGATGACCAACTGGATGACGCCTGCGCCCTGCTTCAGCGCCTCGTCCAGGTGGTCGCGCAGGCCCATCGAGTCGCCCGCGCCCTCGATCGCGGCTATCCGGTCGAGCCAGATGCCGGTGGGCTGGTTCGCGATGGCGCTGCCGCCCGGTTCGGCGGCGGCGTTCGCCGACCACTCGGGGTTCACATAGGGCTTGGCGCCCGCGTACGGATTGTCGACGCGCGCGGCCGCTGCCAGGGACGTACTGCTGCCCGGGCTGTCGCCCACGGCGAGGGCGGTGCCGCCGGTCGTGGCGAGGACGGTGGCGAGTGCGGCCAGGAAGAGGGCGCGGGATCTGCCGTGCCTGGTGTGTGTGCGGCTCATGGTGGGTCCCTTCGGATGTGGGATGGACGGAGGAGCTGGAGGGGGGCTTGACGGGTCAGCCGGCGAGCGCGGCCAGATGGTCGCGGAGCCCGGCGCCGAACGCGGTGGGCGTGCCGTCGTAGGAGCTGATCAGGGAGGGGCCCGACGAGCAGTCCCAGGTGTTCCAGGTCCAGCCGAGATAGGAGGCCTGGTGCGCGTCGAGCCACTTCATGACGGAGTCGATGAAGCCGTGGGAGCAGGTGTTCTCGCCGATCTCGCCCGCCACGAGCGGGACTTTCGCGGCGACCGGCGCGAGCGTGGAGTCGAAGCAGCTCGTGGTGGAGCAGGTGTTGAAGTTGTAGACGTGCCAGGCCGCGGCGAGATTGCCCGCCGGGTCCGTCGGCGCGTGCTCCAGCCAGCCGCTGAGATCGTTCGAGTACGCGATACCGGCCGCGAGCACGAGATTCTTCGCGCCCGTCCCGCGCACCGCGTCGAGCAGGTCCTGCATGCCGGCGACCTCGTAGCCGATGCCGGGGCAGGTGCCGCCGTCCCGCCAGCAGTCCCAGGCCTGCTCGGTGGTGGGCGTCGCACGGTCCGGATAGGGCTCGTTGAACAGGTCGAGGACGACGGCCGGATCGTCCTTGAAGGTCTTGGCGACCGAGGTCCAGAACGCCGGGGTGTACCGCGCGTTCGGCATCGGCTTCTGGCAGCTGGCGTGCACGTCCGGGCAGCCCGCCGAGTTGCCGGTGTACTGGCCGTGTGACCAGTGCAGTTCGACGATCGGGGTCATGCCGTGGTCCTGGACGCGCTGGACCAACTCCTCGATGGCGGATGTGTAGTTGGCACCCGCGTAGCGCGGGTCGATGTTGTCGGTTCCCAGCCAGCACTCCTCGTTGAGGGGGATGCGTACGGTGTTGGCCTTCCAGCCCGCGATGGCCTTCACGGAGGCGTCGTCGACGGGGCCGTCGAAGATGCCGTAGCCCTGGACACAGGCGAACTCGCCGCCGGAGCGGTTGACTCCGAGCAGCCGGTGCGTGGCGCCTTCGGTGTCGACGAGCCGGTTGCCATCGGCGTGCAGCACCGGGGGTGGTGCCGCCACGGCAGGCGCGGCGCCCGCCGTCGGCAGGGCGGAGGGCATCGCGAGTCCGGCGGCGATGAGGACGGCGCCCGCAAGGACGGCAAGCGTGCGGAGCAGACGCGGGGGACGGGGCATGAGCGACTCCTCGGATTGAACCGGAATCGCTCCCACTGGTGCCGTGGAAGCTAGCAGGAAGTCGCCGCCGAGAACAGAAAGGTTGGCGGGTTTCTCAGATTCTTCGGATCGCCGCTGTCGAATTCATTCGACAACTCCCTTTCGTGTGACGGCTCTTGACATCGCGGCGATTCGGCTGAACTTTGGGAGCGCTCCCACTGGTACTCCCCACTGGTGCTCCCACTGGTCCTCTCGCTGGCCTCGCACTTGTCCTCCCACTGGTTTCCCAGCTCCCCGAGCGGAGCTCGCCCCCACCATCGAGCCGTCAGGAGACATCCCGGCATGTCTGCATTCCCCCATTCCCCCGATTCCCCCCGCTCCGGCCCCTCCAGACCGGAAATCAGCCGCCGCAATCTGCTGACCCTCGGTGCCGGAGCCGCCCTCGCGCCCATCGTCGTGGCGCTCAATCCGGCAGGTCACAGCGCCCGTGCGGCAACAGCGGCGACCGCGGCCACCGAGTACGAACAGCGCTTCCTCGACCTCTATGCGAAGATCACCGATTCCGCGAACGGCTATTTCTCGCCGGACGGTATTCCGTACCACTCCGTCGAAACCCTCATTGTGGAAGCACCCGACCACGGGCACGAGACGACATCCGAGGCATACAGCTATCTGCTCTGGCTGCAAGCCATGTACGGCAAGGTCAGCGGCGACTGGACGCGTTTCAACGCGGCCTGGGAAACCATGGAGAAATTCATGATCCCGACCCGTGCCGACCAGCCGACGAACAGTTTCTACAATGCGGCAAAACCAGCCACGTACGCCCCCGAACACGACCAGCCGTCGCAGTACCCCGCCCGGCTCGACCCCGGGATCCAGGCCGGCGCCGACCCGATCGCCGCCGAGCTGAAGAGCGCGTACGGCACCGACGACATCTATGGCATGCACTGGCTCCAGGACGTCGACAACGTCTACGGCTACGGCGGCGATACTGAAGGCCCCGTCTACATCAACACCTTCCAGCGCGGCTCCCAGGAGTCGGTCTGGGAGACCGTCCCGCACCCCACCCGCGACGAGTTCGAGCACGGCGGCAGGAACGGCTACCTCGACCTGTTCACCGGCGACGCCTCCTATGCCAAGCAGTGGAAGTACACCAACGCCCCCGACGCCGACGCCCGCGCCGTGCAGGCCGCCTACTGGGCCCACGTATGGGCATCGGCCCAGGGCAAGGCCTCCGATGTCGCGGGGACGGTCGCCAAGGCGGCCAAGATGGGCGACTACCTTCGCTACGCCCTGTTCGACAAATACTTCAAGACCATCGGCGACTGCACCGACCCCTCCGGCTGCGCGCCGGGCAGCGGCAAGAACAGCTCGCACTACCTGCTGTCCTGGTACTACGCCTGGGGCGGCGCCACCGACACCTCCGCGGGCTGGGCCTGGCGCATCGGATCGAGCCACAGCCACGGCGGCTACCAGAACCCCCTGGCCGCCTTCGCCCTCAGCAAGTACGCCCCGCTCGCCCCCAAGTCGGCATCGGGCAAGGCGGACTGGACCAAGAGCCTGACCCGGCAGATCGAGTTCTACCGCTGGCTGCAGTCCGCCGAGGGCGCCATCGCGGGCGGCGCCACCAACAGCTGGCAGGGCAGCTACGCCAAGCCCCCGGCCGGCACTCCCACCTTCTACGGCATGGCCTACGACGAGAAGCCCGTCTACCACGACCCGCCGTCCAACCAGTGGTTCGGCTTCCAGGCCTGGTCGATGGAGCGCGTCGCCGAGTACCTCCACGAGACCGACGACCCCGCCGCCAAGACGGTCATGGACAAGTGGGTGACGTGGGCGCTCTCCGAGACGAAGATCGCCGCAGACGGCACCTACACCTTCCCCTCGACCCTGAAGTGGTCCGGCAAGCCCGACACATGGGCCCCGTCAAATCCCGGCGCCAACACGGGACTTCATGTCTCCGTCGTCGACCGCACCAACGACGTGGGTGTGGCCGCCGCCTACGCCAAGACCCTCACGTACTACGCCGCCGCCACCGGCCACACCGCAGCCGCCACCACGGCCAAGGCCCTCCTCGACGGCATGTGGAAGCACCACCAGGACCCCCTCGGAATCGCCGTGCCCGAGACCCGCGCCGACTACGACCGGTTCGACGACGGGGTGTACGTCCCGAACGGCTGGACCGGCACGATGCCGAACGGCGACACCATCAACTCAGGGTCCGATTTCACCTCCATCCGCTCCTTCTACCGCGACGACCCCGACTGGCCGAAGGTCGAGGCCTATCTCGCCGGGGGAGCGGCGCCGCAGTTCACCTACCACCGCTTCTGGGCGCAGGCGGACATCGCACTCGCCATGGGGGCGTACGCCGAGCTCCTCGAACCGGGGGCGGGGTCGCAGTGAGTGCCCCTCCCGGACGGGGCGGGAAGCTGCTCGGCGCCCTCTGCCTGATCCCGGGTCTGCTGCTCGTGGCCGCCCCGTCCTCCGGTGCCGACGACGCCAGTGCCGCCGACGCCAGTGTCGACGCCGTCAAGGAGAAGGCCCCGACCGCGTCGTACACGTGGAAGAACGTCCGCGTCGACGGCGGCGGCTTCGTCCCCGGCATCGTCTTCAACCGGGCCGAGAAGAACCTCGCGTACGCCCGCACCGACATCGGCGGCGCCTACCGCTGGCAGGAGAAGTCCCGGACCTGGACCCCGCTGCTCGACTCCGTCGGCTGGGACGACTGGGGCCACACCGGGGTCGCCAGCATCGCGTCCGACACCGTCGAACCGAACAAGGTGTACGCCGCTGTCGGCACGTACACCAACGACTGGGACCCCGGTAAGGGCGCCGTCCTGCGCTCGGCCGACCGGGGCAGGACCTGGAAGAAAGCCGACCTGCCCTTCAAGCTCGGCGGCAACATGCCGGGCCGTGGCATGGGCGAACGCCTCGCCGTCGACCCGCACGACAACCGCGTCCTCTACCTCGGGGCGCCCAGCGGCCACGGCCTGTGGCGCTCCACCGACTCGGGCGCCACCTGGTCGGAGGTGACCGCGTTCCCCAACCCCGGCAACTACCGGCAGGACCCCGGGGACTCGACCGGCTACGCCTCCGACAACCAGGGCATCGCCTGGGTCACCTTCGACGAGTCCACGGGCGCCGCCGGCTCACGCACCAAGACCATCTATGTGGGCGTCGCCGACAAGGAGAACGCGGTCTACCGCTCGACGGACGCGGGCACCACCTGGTCGCGTCTCGCGGGCCAGCCCACCGGCCACCTCGCCCACAAGGGCGTGCTCGACGCCCAGAACGGCTACCTCTACCTCGCCTACAGCGACAAGGGCGGCCCCTACGACGGCGGCAAGGGCCAGGTGTGGCGGTACGCGACCCGCACCGGCGACTGGAAGAACATCAGCCCCGCCACCGACGCCGACACGTACTACGGCTACAGCGGACTGAGTATCGACCGGCAGCATCCGGGCACGGTCATGGTCACCGGCTACAGCTCGTGGTTCCCGGACACCCAGATCTTCCGCTCCACCGACAGCGGCGGAAGCTGGACCGGCGCCTGGAACTACGCCGCCTATCCCGAGCGCACCAACCGCTACACCATGGACGTCTCGTCCGTACCGTGGCTGTCATGGGGCGCGAACCCGGCGCCGCCCGAACAGGCCCCGAAGCTGGGCTGGATGACCGAGGCCCTGGAGATCGACCCGTTCGACTCCGACCGGATGATGTATGGCACCGGGGCCACCGTCTACGGCACCAGGAACCTCAGGCAGTGGGACAGCGGCGGCAAGTTCACCGTCACCCCGATGGTGAAGGGCCTGGAGGAGACCGCCGTCAACGACCTCGCGGCACCGTCCTCCGGAGCGCCCCTGCTCAGCGCGCTCGGCGACATCGGCGGCTTCCGGCACACGGACATCACCAAGGTGCCGCCCCTGATGTACACCGAGCCCAACTTCACCACCACGACGAGCCTCGACCACGCCGAGTCCGACCCGGACACGGTGGTACGGGCCGGTCAGCTCGACAGCGGGCCGCGCATCGCCTTCTCCCGTGACAACGGCGCCACCTGGGCGGCGGGCAAGGAGCCCTCGGGAGTCTCCGGCGGCGGAACGGTCGCCGCGTCCGCCGACGGCAGCCGCTTCGTGTGGAGCCCGGACGGTACGGGCGTGCACACCAGCGGTGACCGGGGCGCGACATGGACGGCGTCCACCGGCATCCCACAGGGCGCGGTCGTCGAGTCGGACCGGGTCGAGCCGAAGACGTTCTACGGCTTCAAGTCCGGGACGTTCTACGTCAGCACGGACGGCGGGGCGACCTTCACCGCGAAGGCGTCCACCGGGTTGCCTACCGAGGGTGCGGCGCGCTTCAAGGCCGTGCCCGGCTCCAAGGGCGACATCTGGCTCGCGGGCGGAAAGGCCGGGGGAACGTACGGCCTGTGGCACTCGACGGACTCCGGCGCGAGCTTCACCCGCGTCCAGGGTGTCGAGGAGGCCGACACGATCGGCTTCGGCAAGGCCGCGCCCGGCTCCGGCCATCAGACGCTCTACACCAGCGCGAAGATCGACGGCGTGCGCGGCATCTTCCGCTCCACCGACGCGGGCGAGAGCTGGGTGCGCGTCAACGACGACGCCCACCAGTGGGGCTGGACCGGTGCGGCCATCACCGGTGATCCCCGGATCTACGGGCGGGTGTACGTGTCCACGAACGGCCGTGGCATTGTGTACGGGGACGACAACTCCCCCGACTGACCGGGTCAGTCGAAGCGCTTCGACACACCTATGGACAGCGCATGGGTGTCCCTCTAGGGTCGAGGTGGCCCCAAGTCGAAGCGCTTCGCCACCGCCTCACGACCTGCCGGCCTGTCGATCTGTCGAACTGTCGGTCTGTCGATCTGTCCAGGAGAACTGAATGGTCACCCTTGCCGAGGTCGCCCACCACGCCGGAGTCTCGGCCAGCACGGTGAGCTACGTACTCAGCGGCAAGCGGTCCATCTCCGCTTCCACCAAGGACCGCGTCGAGCGGTCCATCCGCGAGCTCGGCTACCACCCGAACGCCGGCGCCCGCGCCCTGGCCAGCAGCAAGTCCAACATCATCGCGCTGATGGTGCCGCTGCGCACCGACATGTACGTGCCGGTGATGATGGAGATAGCCATCGCCGTCGCCACCACCGCACGCACCCACGGGTACGACGTGCTGCTCCTGACCGGCGAGGAGGGCCCCGAGGCGGTCCGCCGCATCGAGGGCAGCGCGCTCGCCGACGCGATGATCCTGATGGACGTGGAGCTGAACGACGAGCGCCTTCCGCTGATCCGCGAGATCGACCGGCCCACCGTCCTCATTGGCCTCCCCGCCGACCCCACCGGCCTGACCTGCGTGGACCTCGACTTCGTGGCGACCGGCGCACAGTGCGTCGAGCACCTCTCCGGGCTCGGCCACGAGGAGATCGCCGTCATCGGCGAGGCGCCCGCCGTGTACGAGCGGCACACCGGGTTCGCCGAACGCACCCTGGACGGCCTGCGCACGCGGGCCCGGGAGCTCGGCGTGCGGGTGCTGCACCGGCCCTGCGAGGGGACGTACGACGCACTGGCCGCGACCCTGGCCCGGATCTTCGACGAACGCCCGGGCACCACGGGGTTCGTCGTGCAGAACGAGTCGGCCGTGGAACCCCTCCTGAGCCTCCTGCGCCAGCAGGGCCGCGCCATTCCCGAAGACGTCTCGGTCATCGCGATCTGCCCCGACCAGGTCGCCACCCAGGCCTCGGTGCGCCTGACCTCCGTCGCCATCCCGGCGCAGGAGATGGGGCGGCAGGCGGTGGAGCGCGTCGTCGCGAAGCTGCGGGGGCAGGCGTCGGAGGAAGTCGCCCTGATCGAACCGGAGTTGACGGTCCGGGCCAGCTCGGGTCCCGGGCCCGCGAAGGGCTGACGGCGGGCGCGGCTGACGAAGGGCGCAGCTGACGAGGTGCCGATTTCTGTTATCGGCGACCGCCCGCCCCGTCTCCTGCGTGATCGCACCCTTCGTACGTCTCAAGGAGCCCTCCCCATGGGTCAGGACAACAGGCATCGGCTCAGCCGTCGCGGCATGCTTCAGCTCTCCGGCGGCCTAGCCGTCGCGGGCGCGGTCGGCGGCGCCGCCACGATCGCCCTCACCGACGAGAAGGCGGACGCCGCCCCCGCGGCCTTCACCCACCCCGGCATGCTGCACAACGCGGGCGACCTCAACCGCGCCAAGGTGAAGGTCGCCGCGGGCGCCGCGCCCTGGGCGGCCGGCTGGCAGAAGCTGACGGCCAACGCACTCTCCGCGGCCACCTGGAAGGCCAGCCCCCGGGACGTGATCATCCGCGGCGGCACGGGCCAGAACTACCCCACCCTCTACCGCGACATCCACGCCGCCTACCAGAACGCCCTGCGCTGGCGGACAGTCGGCTCGGCCGCGCACGGCGACACCGCGCGCGACATCCTCAACGCCTGGTCGGCCACGCTCACCCAGGTGACGGGCAACGCCGACCGCTTCCTGGCCGCCGGGATCTACGGCTACCAGTTCGCCAACGCCGCCGAACTCATGCGCGGCTACAGCGGGTTCGACCTCGACCGGTTCAAAACGATGCTGCTCAAGGTCTTCTACCCCCTCAACGACGACTTCCTGAAGAACCACAACGGCGCCTGCATCACCAACTACTGGGCCAACTGGGACCTGTGCAACATGGCATCGGTCATGGCCATCGGCATCCTGTGCGACGACAAGGCCAAGTACGACCGCGCGGTGGACTACTTCAAGAACGGCGCGGGCAACGGCTCCATCAAGAAGGCCGTCCCCTTCGTGTACGACGGCGAAGGCCTCGCCCAGTGGCAGGAGTCGGGCCGCGACCAGGGCCACACCGTGATGGGCATGGGCCTGATGGGCGCGATCTGCGAGATGGCCTGGAACCAGGGCGACGATCTGTACGGCCACGACGACAACCGGTTCATGAAGGCAGCCCAGTACGTCGCCAAGTACAACCTGGGCCAGGACGTGCCGTTCACCAAGTACACCTGGGGCACAGGGCAGAACTGCGCCTACCGCGAGCAGACCGTCATCTCCGAAGCCGGCCGCGGCCAGGCACGCCCGGTGTGGGACCTCCTCCACTTCCACTACGCGCGCCGCCGCAGGCTGTCCGTCCCCTACATCACCGCCCTCGCGGAGAAGGTCAGACCAGAGGGCGGCGGCGGCGACTACGGCCCCAACAGCGGCGGGTTCGACCAGCTGGGCTTCGGGACACTGCTGTACGCGAAGTAGCGGCGGTGCCGGCCGGTGACGGGGCGAGGGAGCTGCCCCGCCACCGGCCCCGCGGCACCCCTCAGGGCGTGGACACCACCGGACGCGGCGCCTTTGCCATGCCGGAGCCGATGAAGAAGCTCGGGTGCGGGGGCTGGTTGTATGCCGTGTTCTGCCAGGCGAGCGCCGTGCGGTACTGGATGTCGTGGAGCAGCGTGGTGATCTTCGTGCTCGTCTCGTGCGGGGTGGAGTAGATCCGCAGCGCCTTGTTGTCCGCGGTGCGCCACACGATCTCCTCGCGCCAGTCGCCGAGGATGTCGCCGGAGAGCGCCGGGGTCGCCTTCGTGCCGTTGTTGGACGCGACCGAGGCGCCGGTGAGCAGACGGGTCTCGCCGCCTGTGCCGTACTTGTCGATCCGGGTGCCGTCGAGAAGTTCGCGGGTGGTGTCGCCGTCCCACCAGTTCACGAAGTTGACGCTGGACGGCTCGCGGCCGACCGAGGCCCCCGACGGCGAGCGCAGGGTGCTGTCCGCCGCGGACCACGACTCGGCGCCCGCGGAACCGGCGTAGATGTCGGCGGACACGCCCCGGCCGTTGTCGGAGCCGGACGCCGTGGTCCACAGGCGCTGCCCCGTGCGGGCGTCGGCCATCCAGGAGCCCGGCTTGGAACTGTCCTCGGACACCTTGAAGTACTCGAGGCCCGCGCGCGACGGATCGAGGTCGCCGACGTGCCCGGCGTCGCCGTGCCCGAGCTTCGTCGTCCACAGACCGCTGCCGTTGTCGTCGACGGTCATCGCGCCGTAGACGATCTCGTCCTTGCCGTCGTCGTCGACGTCCGCGACCGACAGGCTGTGGTTGCCCTGGCCGTCGTACCCCTTGCCGGTGTTCGTCGATGAGTTGGTGTCGAAGGTCCAGCGCCGGGTGAAGGCTCCGTTCCGCCAGTCCCAGGCGGCGATGACGGACCGCGTGTAGTAACCGCGCGCCATGATGAGCGACGGCCTGCTGCCGTCGAGGTAGGCGGTCCCGGCGAGGAAGCGGTCGACGCGGTTGCCGTAACTGTCGCCCCAGCTGGAGACGGTGCCGCGCGCCGGGACATAGTCGACCGTGTCGAGTGCGGCGCCGGAGCGGCCGTCGAACATGGTCAGATACTCGGGCCCGGCAAGGACATAGCCGCTGGAGTTGCGGTGGTCGGCGGACGAGCTGCCGATCACCTTGCCCGCGCCGTCCTTCGTGCCGTCCGCCGTCTTCGTGGCGACCTCGGCCCTGCCGTCGCCGTCGTAGTCGTACACCTGGAACTGCGTGTAGTGCGCGCCCGAGCGGATGTTGCGGCCCAGGTCGATCCGCCACAGCCGGGTGCCGTCCAGCTTGATGCCGTCGATGATCGTGTTGCCGGTGTAGCCGGACTGGGAGTTGTCCTTGGCGTTGGTGGGCTGCCACTTCAGTACGAAGTCCAGGGCGCCGTCCCCGTCGAGGTCGCCGACGGACGCGTCGTTCGCCTCGTACGTGTACGCCACGCCGTCCGGGGTCGTGCCCCCGGCGGGCGGCGTGATCGGCGCGTCCTTGTATCCGGCGCGGAACTGCACCGCGTGCACGGAGTCGCCCTGCTCGGCGCCGTCGACCACCGCGCGCACGGTGTAGTCGGCGCTGTTCGGGGCGCCCGCGTGAAAGTAGTTCGTCGAGCCGGTGACGGGGGACGAGTTGACCTTCGTACTCCCTCGGTAGACGTTGAAGGCCACGTCGTCGTCATCGGTGCCGAGCCAGCGCCAGCTGACCAGGTTCCCGGCGTCGGTGTGCACGCTGACCACGCCCCGGTCAAGCGCCTCGGCCTGGCGGGTGGTCGCCGCCGACGAGGTGGACGACAGGGCGATGAGCCCTCCGGCGGCGAGTGCGCCCGCCAGGACGGCGGTGATCAGGACCCGGCCGCGGGCCCGCCGTGCTCTTCGGCCCCTGCGGCGGTGGACTTCGGTGTACGGGTGCTCGGGCATGGGGTGCTCCTGCGGGGGGAGTGAGTGGAGTGCGGGAGAGGGACAGTGCCTCGACTCAGTCGCCGCGGGGCGCGCGAAAGGTTGCCGCTTGTACGAGTCCATCGCCCGGAAAGTTTCTGTTATCCGCGGCGCCGTCCGCGCGTCTCCCTTCATGGCCTGGTCAGGTACAGTTCCCGGCCCGCCGACGGGAGGGCAGGACACACGGATCCGAAGGAGTGGAAACAGCGGTGGAAGAGCCCCGGACACGTGGTCTGGTCGAGGCCGCGCGCGACGGTGACCGGCACGCACTCGACGAGCTGCTCACCGCGCATCTGCCGCTGGTCTACAACATCGTCGGCCGGGCGCTCGACGGCCATCCGGACGTCGACGACATCGTGCAGGACACCATGCTGCGCGTGGTCCGCTCCATCGCCGAACTCCGCGACCCGGACGGCTTCAGATCCTGGCTCGTGGCCATCGCCATGCACCGAATACGGGACCGGGCGCGCGCCGCCCGGTCCCGGCGGACCGTGCCCGCATCAGCCCTGGAGCGTGAACCGGCCGACCCCGAGGGCGACTTCGCGGGCCTGACCGTGCTGCGCCTCGGTCTCGAGGGGCAGCGCCGCGAGGTCGCCGAAGCCACCCGGTGGCTCGACCCGGAGGACCGGGAGCTGCTCTCGCTGTGGTGGCTGGAGGTCGCGGGCTCGCTCAGCAGGCCCGACCTCGCAGAGGCGCTAGGCCTGACTCGCCAGCACACGGCGGTACGGGTGCAGCGGCTCAAGGAGCGCCTGGAGACGGCCCGTTCCCTCGTACGCGCCCTCGACGCACAGCCGAGATGCGCCGCGCTCGCCGAGGCCACCGCGGAGTGGGACGGACGGCCGGGATCGGTGTGGCGCAAGCGCATCCTGAGGCATCTGCGCGGCTGTCCTTGGTGCGGTGGCGCGGCTCCCGACACCGTCC
Organism: Streptomyces sp. NPDC056486; assembly: GCF_042795295.1. Lineage (NCBI taxonomy): Bacteria > Bacillati > Actinomycetota > Actinomycetes > Kitasatosporales > Streptomycetaceae > Streptomyces > Streptomyces sp. NPDC056486. Next base: position 60,023 of record NZ_JBHTSF010000004.1, on the reverse strand, counting down.
CGGCGGAGCGGCTCCTCGCGGGTCTCGCGCTGGTGCCGATCCCGGTGGGTTTCGCGCTGCACGCGCTGGCGGGGCTGCTCGGCGGAGGCACGACGCAGGCGGTTGCGGCCACGGCGGCGCTCGGAAGTGGTGCGGCGGGGGCGGGGGCCGCTGGTGCGGGCTCCGGCGGGCAAGCCGTTGCCGCCGACCCGGTGGGCCTGACAGCCCACCTCCTCCAGCTCCTCGGCAAGCCCGCGGTCGCCGCCACGGCCGGTCTCACCCTCATCGCGGGCGGTGCCTACATCGTCCACGACCACCAGGACCCGCCGCGCCCGCCCCGCGCGGCGGCCCCGTCCCCGGAAATGAGCGTCTCCACCGCTCCCGCGACCACTCCGCCCGCCGCATCACCGAAACCGAGCCGCAAGCCCGAGACCAGCCACAAGCCCAAGCCCAAGTCGAAGAAGCCCGCCCCCCGTTACGGCAGCGTCGTGGACAAGGCCGAGCCCGCCCCCGACCCGTCGGCACGCCCCGGCCCCCTGCCGCGCCGCCCGGAGACCGGCCTGACCAGCTCGGCGGGGCCGAAGGCGGTGATGGTGCACCGGGGCGACACCGTCACCCTGCGCGGGTGCGGCTACGCGCTGGTCCGCTGGCAGATCCTGCCCGGTGAACGAGCAGGCGCCCTTGTCATGCCGACCTGGACCGGCCTGCAGGGGAAGCTCTTCCACGTCGCGTCCGGCGGCGGGCGGCGCATGGACGACCAGATGCCGACGGCGACCGACCGGCCGCACACCTGGATGGGCTCGCCGGCCACCGGGTTCACCGTGCTGCCCGAGGGCGCTCAACAGATGTGGCAGAACGAGTACTACTACGTCGACGGAGAAGTGACTCTCCGCCAGAACGAGAGGGGCGCCGACTACAACCTCATCGTCCAGCCCACGGACCGGGCCGCGGTGACCGGCGACATCACCCAACCCCCGGACCCCGCACGGGGGGTGGTGCGCTACGGCTACGTACGGGACACCGGTACCGACGCGGCACCGGTCCCGCAGTACCTGAACCGGGCCGGATGACCCCATACCGCTTGGCCGGGCATTGGCTCAGACCTGCCTGGGATTCCGGACGTTGTTCGATGTCTCGCACAGACGTTGCTATGCTCGCGCACCGCGCTTCGGCGGCACGGGGGTCACCAGCGCGCGTGCAGAGCCGCGCAGGCACAGGAAAGAGGTCACCCGTGGGGACAGCCGTCGACGACGCAGCCGCCGCGGAGTTCCATGACTTCTTCGAGCGGCACTATGCCGAACTGGCGCGCCTCGCCCACATGTTGACCGGCGAGAAGGATGCCGCGGACGATCTCGCGGCGGACGCCCTGGTCGCGCTCTGGCACCGCTGGGACCGGGTGCGCGCCGCCGACCACCCCGCCGCGTACGCCCGTGGAGTCGTCGCCAACATGGCGCGCACCCGCATCCGCAGCGCCGTCCGAGAGCGCCGCCGTGTGGCGCTGTTCTGGGGGCAGCGGGCGGAGGGCGTCGACGACCCCGACGTACCCGCGGTCGTCGATGTCCAGGAGGCATTGCGTACGCTGCCGTTCCGTAAGCGGGCCTGTGTGGTCCTGCGGCACGCCTTCGACCTGTCGGAGAAGGACACCGCGCTCACCCTGGGAATATCGGTCGGTACGGTGAAGAGCCAGACGTCCAAGGGAATGGCGGAGCTGCAACGGCTCCTGGGCGAACTGGCCGCGTCGCAACTCGTGGGAGGGAGGCAGTGATGGACGACGTACGCAAGCAGCTGCGCGATACCGCTGCCGAGCACCGCCCCGACCGGGAACGGATGCTCGCCCGGATCGAGCGAGGCATGGAGCGCGACGCCGCCGCCCCCGGTTCCTCGTCCCGCGGCAGGCTGCCACGGCCCGCACCGTGGCTGCGGATAGCGGGCGCGACGGCCGCCGTGGCCGGAGTCTTCGCGCTCGGCGGTTACGCCGTCGCCTCCGTCGTCCAGGGAGGGGATCCGCCGCCCCGCACCGTGGGCACACCCGCCGCTCCCGAATCCCCCTCCGCGCCGAGCCCCTCCGCCTCCGCGCCGGACGACGAGAACGCCAAGCCGAGTTCACCGGCCGACCCCACGCACCCGTCGGGCAAGGCCACGGGGAGCGCATCGGACAGGGGCACGGACCAGGATCCGAACCGGAAGTCGAAGAAGCCCCAACCCCCGCCGCCCACCGGGCGTGTGGCCCCGGACGCCAAGAGCGTCGAGGACCGCTACCTCTGGAGCGACGGCTCCATCGACCCGCAGAGCAACGACTTCTGGGCGCAGAGCACCCTCACCTTCAAGACCGAGAAGCCCCTCACCGCGCTCACCGTCGAACTGCGCGTCGCGCAGACCGGCGGGGTCGCCGACGCGGGCAACTGGCGTTCCCTGTCCGCCGACGACTTCACCGTCTCCGTACGCGAACAGGGCGGCGAGCTGGTCTACCGCTGGACGCTGAAGGCGGGCCGTACCGTCCCGGCGGGGGAGCACGTCTTCGCCGGTCAGTACAACCACGCCGAGGGCGGCAGGGACGCGGGCGAGGACACGTACGCGGCGGAGGCTACCACCGCGGGCCAAAAGGCGGCGGTGCGCGGCGACTTCGCCCGCACTTCCTAGGCTGCGGGAGAATTTTCCTGCAGGGCGGCAACCTTCCGCACCCGGGCGGAGACCAGCAGACGCAAAGGTCATCCCCCCAGCGAAAGAGCGGTCCCCCATGACCACGCAACGAGCCGAACTGCGCAAGAGCAGCAAGCGCCGCCTCACCCGCCGCCGCGTCGTGGGCGCGACGGGCGGCGCCCTGCTGCTGACCGGCGCCACCCTCGGCGCCAACGTACTGCTCTCCCCGGCGGGAGCGGCGACCACCGCGGCCGCCTGGCCCACCCCCACTGGCGACAAGGCCGTCACCAAGACCATCGAGGTGTCCGGCACCTACGACGGTGGACTCCAGCGCTTCTACGGCAGCGGTGACCTCGGCGGCGACGGCCAGGAAGAGGGCCAGGACCCGATCTTCAAGCTGAAGGACGGCGCCGTCCTGAAGAACGTCGTGATCGGCAAGCCCGCCGCCGACGGCGTGCACTGCTCGGGCAGCTGCACCATCCAGAACGTGTGGTGGGAGGACGTCGGCGAGGACGCGGCCAGCTTCAAGGGCACCTCGACCAGCTCCGTGTACAACGTGACCGGTGGCGGCGCCAGGAAGGCCGACGACAAGGTCCTCCAGTTCAACGGCGCGGGCAAGCTGAACATCTCCGGATTCCAGGTCTCGGACTTCGGCAAGCTGGTCCGCTCCTGCGGCAACTGCTCCAAGCAGTACAAGCGCACGATCACCGTCAATGACGTGGACGTGACCGCGCCCGGCAAGTCCCTGGTCGGCATCAACACCAACTACGGCGACACGGCGACCCTGAGCAAGGTCCGCATCCACGGCGACAGCAGCAAGAAGATCAAGCCCTGTATCCGCTACACGGGCAACTCTTCGGGCGCCGAGCCCGTCGAGACGGGCAGCGGCGCCGACGGCACGTACTGCAAGTACAGCGCGTCGGACATCAGCTACCAGTAGCAGACGTCATACCCGGGCCATCAGTGACCGACCGACCGGCCGGCCGGTCACTGGTGGCCTTCTGTCAGCGGTCCTTACCCGTAGGTGCCCAGTCCGTCAGGTAGGCGGCGCGCGTGGCCGACTCGGCCTGGCTGCGGGTGAGTTGGGGGCGGTTCGGAGGGATGGTGACGGCCGCTCCCGGACCCGTGTTGCGGTACTCGGCGAACCGCTGGTCCTGCCAGGGATAGGCGTCACGCATGTTCGCGTACGGGGTCACCGCGTCGATGCCGCGCCCCAGGTGGGTCTCGCGCACCGTCAGCATGGGGCGGGCCGTCGTGTCCGAACTGGGGACCCAGGGGCGGGCCAGTTTGTAGTACGCGTCCGGGGCGCCGCTCGTCACCCGGCTGCGGCTGACCAGGTAGCCGCGCGGGTTGGCGACGGCGGTGGACGGCGCGAAGACGAAGCCGTACGGAGCCGCTGCCAGGTCGCTCCGGGTGAGGGTGTGGAAGCGGCAGCGCTCGAAGACCGCGGTGGCACGGCCGAAGACGAAGTCGACGTCCCCCTCCACGTAGCAGTCGCGGAAGTACTGGCGGGCGAAGGCGCCCAGGTCCGCGGTGTCGGCGTAGAGGGTGTCCTGGTGGCCCAGGAAACGGCAGCGGAAGAACGCCGAGCGGTCGCCCGTCACCTTGAGGGCGACGGCCTGGGTTCCGGTGTAGTCGGGGTGGTCCGCCCGCAGCCAGTCGTTGGCGAACGTGATGGCGTGCGCGGCGAAACCGGCGGCCCGCACGGTTGTGGTGGCCGAGCCGCTGGTGCCGTAGGTGCCGGACCCGTCGGGCTTCGGGGTACCCGCGGCGTTGTCGTACACGATGACCGTGTCGCGCGGGTCACCGCTCGCGCCGATGAGCGTGAGCCCGGCACTCGTCTCGGGCACGGTCACCGTCTCGCGGTACGTGCCCGGGGCGAGGACCAGCGTCCAGCCGCCACCGGAAGCGGCGTTCACGGCGGCCTGAACGGTGGTGTGGTCGCCGCGGCCCGCCGGGTCGACGTACAGCGTCCGGCGGGCGGGGCGGGAACCGGCGGCGCGGGCCGTTGAGGTGCTGCCGAGGGCCAGGGCGGCGCCGACACCCGCGCCGGTGGTGAGCAACGTACGTCGGCTGAAGGGCATGGGGGAGTAGTGCGAGGGCATGGCTGATCCTTCGCTGTGCGGCTCAGTCAGGAAAAGGTGGAGGGGAGAGGGGAGAGGGGAGAGCGGAAGGAGGTCAGCGGCGCTGCTTGCCCGCGCCCGCGTCACGTGCGAGCAGTCCGGGCAGCTTGCGCGGGTCGTCCACCCGCGTCCGCAGGCTCGGCGTCCAGCCCGCACCTGACTGGAGGGTCTCCTCCGGGATCTCCGCGTTGTGGACGGCGATGAGATCGACCCGCCTGCCGTTGACGTAGTTGGCGTCGGCGGTGACCGGCGCCTCCTTCCACTTCTTGAGGATCTTCCCCGCGCCGACCCCGGCCGGGAGTGTGAACGCGTTCTTCTGGGCGACGAGTTGCGACTCCTGACCGATGCCGAAGGAGTACTGATAGCCGCCCGCGGGGACCACGTAGTGGTTGTTGTACGCGTCGACCTGCCCGAAGCGGACACGCGGCGCCCGCTCGACGATGTCCCTGAAGACGTTGTGGTGCAGGGTGACCCGCAGCTTGCCGCGGTCCGTGTCGCCCGCGCTGTCGCTGTTGCCGATCATCAGGGTCTTGTCGTGGTCGGCGAAGACGTTCCAGGAGGCGGTGACCAGGTCGGCGCCGCGTACGACGTCGAGCTCGCCGTCGTGCTGCTGGTAGATCTCCCCGTAGTACGACGGCAGTGAACTGTCGGGGTGCTCGCCGTCGGTGAACGTGTTGTGGTCGACCCACACATGCGTCGAACTGTGGACGACCATGCTGTCGTACTCGGAGTTCCAGGCCCCCGTGGCGCCGTCGGTGGGATCCCACTGCGGGAAGCAGTCGAGGGGGCTCTCCAGGGTGAGGTTGCGGACGACGACGTTGTCCACGCCCTGGATCTGCAGGCTGCCGCCGACGATACCGGCGCCCTTGCCGACGCCCACGATGGTCGTGTCGGCGGGGACGTACGCCTTGATCGCCGCACCCTGCCGGGTCGCCGACGCCGCCCGCAGGTCCTCCTGCGCGCCGCTGACCGGCGTGTCGTACCCCCACACCGCGGGGTCGTAGTCGGCGAGGTACTGGTCGAAGTCATAGCCGTCGGCCTCGAACGCGGAGCAGCCCGCGGCCGTGGCGTTCAGCGTGCCCTTGACCTTGATGAGCCGGGGTGCGCCCGCGTCGTCCGCGAGCGCGGCGCGCAGCTCTTCCCAGGTGGTGACCGTGTAGGTGTGCGCGGCATCGGCCCGCGCGCCGCCGGTGGTCCCACCGTCGGCGGACGCCCAGCCGTCCCGGGGCGGCAGTACGTCGCGGGCGCCCGCCGCCGATGCCGGGGCGGCCGTCACCGTCATGACCAGCGCGGTGCACCCCGCGAGCAGCGTGAGTGATCTTCGTACAGCTGTGCTTGTCGTGCGCGGTGTCCTCATCGTCACGGTCCTTCCGGCCAGGTGATCCAGGAATCGGGTATCGGGGCGTCGAGCCGGCGCACGTCCCGCGGTGCGAGCACCCCGCGGTGCAGCAGCTCGGCCGCCACCAGACGTGCCACGGCGATCGCGCCCGGCGGGTTGAAGTGCGTGTTGTCCTGCTCGGTGGCGGTCCAGTTGAAGTACGCCTTGGTCTCCTCGACGCCGAGCTTCTGCCACAGGGCGAGCGACAGGGCCTGGACGTCGAGCAGCGGCACGTCCTCGGCCCGGGCGAGCGCCCGCATCGCCGCCGGGTAGTCGCCGTGGGTGGGCAGCGCGGTGCCGACCGCGTCGAACTTCCTGCGCTCGACGGCGGTGGCGAGCACCGGCCGCGCGCCACGCGACCGCGCCCCGTCGACGTACCGCATCAAGTACTCCTGGTACGTGGACCAGGGCTCGGTGTAGCGCGTCGGGTCGGCGCTCTTCTCGTCGTTGTGCGCGAACTGTACGAGGAGGCGGTCGCCGGGTCTGATCGTCTCCAGGATCACGGCGAGGCGGCCCTCGTCGGCGAAGCTCTTCGAACTCCGGCCGTTCACCGCGTGGTTGGCGACTCTCAGCCGGCGGTCGTGGAGGAAGAAGGGAAGGGCCATGCCCCAGCCGGTCTCGGGCGCCGCGTCGGTGTACTTCTGCGCGGCGGTGGAGTCCCCGGCGATGAAGAGCGTGCTCGCCGGAGCGGATCCTGACGAGCGGGCGAGGGCGGCCGGGGCCGCGGCCGCCGCGAGCGGAAGGCTCGCGAGGGCCGCGACCGCACGGCGTCGGCCGACGCCGTGCGCGGGGCGCGCTGTCACTTGTTCTGTTCGTTCCACTCGGCCTGAGCCTTGTTGAGCTGCTCGGCGAGGGTGTCGAGGAAGTCCTTCGCGGACATCTTGCCGAGCAGGACCTTCTGGTAGTTCGGCTCGTTGTCAGCCTTGCTGATGGTGTTCCAGTCGGGCAGGTAGTACGGCAGCTGCACGATCTTCAGGGAGCCGTCGTTGAGCGCCGCGGCGGCCAGCTTCGTGGGCTCGGCCTCGTTCACCCAGGCGTCCTTGGAGGCCGCGGTGTTGGCGGGGATGGCGCCCGCCGACTTGTTCCACTTGCTGTTGGACTCGTGCGAGGCCGCGAACTCGATGAACTTCCAGGCCGCCGCCTTCTTCTTGCTGGACTTGAACAGGCCTAGCCCGTCGACCGGGTTGGAGACCTGGACGCGTATGCCCGCATCGGTCGTCGGGTTGGGCAGGCCGCGGAACTTGCCCTCACCGAGCGCCTTCACATGGTCCGTGTAGGAGCCGAGGTTGTGGCTGAGCATGCCGATCTGGCCCGTGTCCCACTGGGCGTTCATCTTCTTGAAGTCGTTGTTGACGTCGGCCGCGGGGGTGTTGTTCTTGTACAGCGCGACGTACTTCTTCAGCGCCTCGACGTTCTTCGGGTCGTTGACGGTGGTCTTGTCGCCGTCCCAGAACGAACCGATGCCGGACTGGCCGTAGGCCGCGTCGAGCGCCTGGGCGATGGAACCCTCGCCGCCGCGAATGGTGTACCCGAACTTGTTGTCGCCCTTGGCGGTGAGCTTCTCGGCCGCCTCGTAGAACTTGCTCCAGTTGGTGGGGGCGTCCAGGCCCGCGGCCTTGAACAGGTCGGTGCGGTAGTACAGCACACCGTTGCTCGCGGACGTCGGCACCGTGAAGAGCCGGTTGCCGCCGCCCGCCGCACGGACGCTGTCGACCATGCCCGGGTTCAGCTTGTCCTTGAGGGAGCTCCCGCTCAGCCGGTCGTCCAGCGGCTCAAGGGCGTTCTGTGCGGAGATCCCGGCGAGCATCGCGGCGCCGACGCCGCCGACGTCGGGAAGGCCGCCGCCCTGGATGGCGGTGTCGTACTTGGACTGGACGCTCTCGGCGGGGATCGGCACGTACTTGACGTGGATGTCCGGGTTCTTCGCCTCGAAGTCCTTGATGATCTCCTTCCACACGTCGGTGCGGACACCGCCGTTGTTGTCCCAGAAGGTGATCTCGCCCTTCCCGGAACCCTCCTTGCCCTTGTCCCCGCCGGACCCGCTGCCGTCGTCGCCACAGGCGGTGGCGGTCAGCGCGAACGCGGCGGTGAAGGCGACGGCGGCCACCGCACGACGGCTTCTGCTGCTTCTTCGGGTGTTGATGTTCATGGTCGGCTCTCTTCTTCAGATGTGCGGGTCGGATTGTGCGCGTTGTGCGAGGTGCTGTGGGGTCAGGGGGCGATCGCCTTCTGCGGTCCGGAGAACTTCCTCACCAGGCGGGGGACGGCCGCCGCGGGGTCGAGGTCGTAGGCGTAGAAGTCGCGCGGGTCGAAGGCCGTGCCCCACGCGTCGTGGCGTCCCGTCGTGTTCTTCGCGATCGAGCCGCGCTGCACCAACTCGGCCGTCGCGTCGGCCTGGTAGGGGTGCTGGACGTCCTCGTAGAAGCTGTTCTCGATGACCATATTCGTCTTGCCGCGCGCCCAGTTGCCGTAGGTCCACACCGGATCGCCGTCGGCGACCTGCGCCGACACGTAGTTGTTGTACAGGTGCGCGTAGGCGCAGTTGTCGGCGGACGGATTGCGCTGCTTGGTGCCGCTGAACCAGTTGTGGTCGATGGTCACCTGCGTCTTGACCTGGTCGGTCCAGCCGATGCCGAACGCCTTGTTGTGGTTCTCGAAGCGGTTGTACGAGACCGTGATGTACTCGCTGTCCTTGCGCAGGTCGATCAGGCCGTCGCCCATGCGCGTGAGCCGGTTGTGGTCGATCCATACGTGGTCGACGGAGTCCAGCTGGATCGCGTCGAAGTCCTGCGTCTTGCCGTCCCAGTCGCCGTCCACATACGAATCGCGGATGGTCAGGTTGCGGATGATGACATTGCTCGTGCCGGGATTCAGGTGCAGTTCGCCGTGGACGATCTCGCCGGTTCTACCGACGCCGACGATCGTCTTGTCCGATGCCACCACGATGTCCGAACCGAACGGCTCGACGGCCACGGTGCCCTTCACGCGGATGACGTAGGGATCGTCGGCGCCCGCGTACTTGGCGAGCGATGCCCGGTCGGTGACGGTGACGACCTTGCCGCCCGCGCCTCCGGTGGTGCCTCCGGCCAGCGAGGCGAAGCCGTGCGGGGTGCCGGAGAGACGGTCGTGGGCCGGGGTGGCCGAGGCTCGGGCCGGGTCGTGCACGGCCGTCAGTCCGATGACGACGGCCAGCGCGGCCACTGCCGCGAGGGCGCGGGCCCTCAGACGTCCGGTGCTGCTGCGCAGGTGCTGCTCCATTGCGGCTCCCAACAGGCGTACGGGCAGGGTCAGTCGGTGGTGATCAGGAAGTGTGTGAACAGGGCTGTCCCGGCCCCGTTCCGTCCTGCCGGGGCCGTGGCGAACAGGCCGAGCAACGCGCCCACCCACCGCCACGGCGTCGCGGCGAATACCTGGCCCGAGGGCCGGAAGCCGTCGCCGGTGTCCGCCGAGAAGCGGCAGCGTGCGCCGTCCGTGATGTCGATCCGCAGCCGCGCGGTGCCATCGGGTGCGGGGCGCGGATGCTCGGCGTCGCGCTCCCGCTCGGCGACGGACTCGGCGAACCGGTGGACGAGGCGGACCGCCCCGTCGGCGTCGCGTTCGAGGCCGATCCAGTTGAAGGCGTCGCCGAGCACGGCGAGTCCGGCCCTGGCGTCGGCCGCGGCGGCGTCAAGGCGCAGGTCGACGTCGACGGTGCACGGCGTGAGCGGCAGTCGCTGGGTCAGGACGTGCGGCAGGCGGCGCAGGTCGTGGGCGTCCGCGGACCGTACGCAGGCAAGCCGCAGACCGTCCGCCGCGTGTGAAGTCGCCCAGCCGTCAAGGGGGTTGGCCGACCACTGCCATTGGCGGCCGTGGCGTCCACCGGGGAAGTCGTCGTCGGTGGCGGGCGCCGACACGGGCTGCGGGGGCAGGTCGGGCTTCTTGTGTACGGCGACGGGGGTGCCGCCGTCCCCGATCACCGGCCAGCCGTCCGTGCCCCAGCGCAGCGGCTGGAGGTGGACGACACGGCCGTAGGCGCCGCGCTGCTGGAAGTGCAGGAACCAGTCGTCGCCGGACGGGGTGCGCACCCAGCCGCCCTGGTGGGGACCGTTGACGTCGGTGCCGCCCTGCTCCAGGACGATCCGCTCCTCGTAGGGGCCGTGGAAGGTCCGTGAGCGGAAGGCGCCCTGCCAGCCCGTCTCCACCCCGCCGGCCGGAGCGAGGATCCAGAACCACCCGTCGTGACGGTAGAGCTTGGGCCCCTCCAGCGTGAACCAGCCGGGGAGCCGGTCGCCGTCGACCAACACCTGCCCCTCGTCGAGGAGTTCCCGGCCGTCGGGGCTCATGCGATGACCGGTCAGCCGGTTCTTGACGCCGGAGCGCGACTTGGCCCAGGCGTGCACGAGATACGCCTCGCCGCGCTCCTCGTCCCACAGCGGGCAGGCGTCGATGAGCCCCTTGCCCGCCTTGACGAGGTGCGGTGCGCTCCAAGGCCCGCGAATATCCAAGGAGTTGACCTGGAACACGCCGTGGTCGGGGTCGCCCCAGAAGACCCAGAACCGCCCCTCGTAATGCCGGATCGAGGGCGCCCACACCCCGCAGTCGTGCCGCGGCGCCGCGAACGACTCCGCCGGTTCCAGGCGATCGAGGGCGTGCCCGATCAGGGTCCAGTTCACCAGGTCACGGGAGTGGAGGAGCGGCAGTCCCGGGGCGCGCCCGAAGCTGGACGCGGTGAGGTAGAAGTCGTCGCCGACGCGGACGACGTCGGGGTCGGACCAGTCGGCGGCGAGGACGGGATTGCGATAGGTCCCGTCGCCGAGGTCGCCAAGATGCTGAGGGGCGCTCGTCCGGGGCGCGTTCACGCGGTCACCGCCTTGCGGACGAGCCCGGCGGCCTCGGCCCTGCTCGGGCGGCCGTCGGCGACGACGGTGATGACACGGCGTACGACGGTCCCGCCGGGGCCGATCGGCAGGCGCCGCGCGTGCGCGAGCGAGGAACCGACACCCGGATACTCCGCGGTCCGCACGAACCACGGGTCGCGTCGCGTCTCGGTCGTCGCCCCGGCGAAGACGAGGGTCCAGCCCTGGCCCGCCAGGGCGAGCCAGTCGGCCGTCGCGCCGTGGACGGCGGCCTCGCCGTCGGCGTCCGCGGTGAACACCTGGGGGGCCTGCGCCTCCTTGGGGGCACGCCAGAAGAAGCCTCCGTAGGCGGCCCCGGGGCGGCCGTTGGTGGCGGGGCTGCCGATCGAGATCTCCGCGTCGGCCGGGTTGGTGAGGGAGAACGTGAAGTCGAGGGCCCAGGCGGACGTGGTCAGGGGCGTGACGGCCACGGTGCGCCGCTCGCGCAGCAGCTCGCACTCCCCGTCGAGCCAGCCGATCTCCTCGACGAACCCGTCGGGGTCGCGCAGCTTGAACTCCAGGTGGCGCTGCTCACCGTGGTTGTCGAGCTCGGTCGGCCCCTGGTCGCGCACGTAGGTGCGACCGCCCCAGAAGTTGCGGCCCGCAGCGTCGGGCACGGCGACACCCACGCCGAGGTGGTGCGGGTGGTCGGCAGGGCCCAACTCGGTGACGGGGAGGCCACCGAAAGTACGGACGGGGTGGAGGTAGGGGCGGGGCGCGAGCCGTGGACCGGCCGAGGGGTGGATGACGTAGCGGCCTACGGGGCGGCCCGAGCAGCGCAGCATGAGCGCGGAGTCGGTCGCGGTTCTGTTCATGGCGTTCTCACCTCGGTGGGGTCTCGGCGGTGGGGGTGCGAGAGGTGGAGGGCCCGGTGGTGGGGGCTGCCCGGGTGTCAGGGGCCGGAGGTGCGGCGGGCCGGGAGGCGGGCGACTGCTCGGGCAGCGCCCAGAACGTGCCGAGCTCCGCATAGCCGCACATCGTGTCGGCGCTCGCCGCGACGAGCCCGTCGATGCCGTGCACGACCCGGCGCCGGACGCCTTCGTGCTCGCCGGGCACGCTGCGCCAGGCCTCGACCGGCAGGGGGTGCGGATCGGGCGCAAGGCGGATCGACTCGACGACCTTCATGAAGGCGCCCGTCGACGCGGGCGGGACAAGGAGCTCCGCACGGCCCGCGAGATGCCCGACGAGGTTCTCGAGGAGATCCGTCCGCCCGTGAAGGACCTCCTCGGGTCCGTGTCCGGCGCGCTGTACGAGCACCCGGTCCTGCTTGTACCAGAACGTGATGCGGCCCTGGGTGCCGTGGACGATGACGTACGGCTCGTCGGGACGCTCGGCGCAGAGGGTCGCGGCGACGCCGATACGGCTGCCGCGCGCCGTGGTGATCCCCACGAACGAGGTGTCGTCGGACTCGATGGCGTTGGCGCGGAACAGCTCCGTGTCCACCCGCGTGACGTCCTCGGCCCGCAGGGACCCGTCGACCGCCAGGGCGGTGGCGACGGCGTGGGCGAGGGGGTTGGTCAGGACCCCGTCCACGACGTCCACGCCGTTCAGGCGGCGCCGCCCCGCCCAGGGCGCGCGCCGGTAGTAGGCCTCGTCACGCGCCCAGGCACCGGCCGCGCCGACGCCCATCGGCTCACCGATCACCCCGTCGGCGACCAGGGCGCGGATGGCGGGCACCGCGTGCGAGCCGAGCGACTGGAAACCGACCTGGCAGGCCACGCCCGCTGCGGCCACCGCGTCGGTGATCCGCCGGAAGTCGGCGTACGAAGGGGCGGGCGGCTTCTCCAGGAGCAGGTGCACGCCCCGTGCGGCGGCGGCGACGGCCAGGTCCGCGTGGGTGGGGATGGGCGTGCAGATGACGGCGACGGCGGCTCCGGTGGCGTCGAGCAGACCGGCGAAGTCCGCGGACTGCGCGGGCTCACCCACCACCCCGTCCAGCTCGGCGCCGGTCAGCGGATCGAGCTCGCAGATCCCCACGAGCCGTACGAGACCGTCGTGTTGGAGCCGACGGATGTTCTCCAGGTGCCATCTGCCGTGCCCGCGCGCACCGGCGAGGACGAGCGGCAGCGGAGTGCGGGGCGCCGCGGGCCCCGGGCCGTGGTTCATCGGATCCTCCCGGCGCCCGCACCGCGCTCGACGTCGTGGTCGGCCCGCTCCGCGCTGTCGACGCGGCCGTGCGATGAGGGCACCCAGCCGACGTCGGGGGTCAGATCGCGCTCGCTGCCGGAGTTGTACGCGTTGTTGATCGCGAGCAGGTCGACGGGATAGCCGTTGAAGAGCGAGCCCTTCGCGTGCAGCGCGCTGCCGTTCCAGCTCTTGACCAGGTCGGCGGCCTCGACGTGGCCCGCGCCCCCGGTCGTGCCGCCGTCGGTCGCGGCCCAGCCGTCGCCGGCGGGCAGGGTGTCGCGGCTGATGTCGCGCGCCGCCTCCGTGCGGGCCGCCTCCGAGCGCGCCGGTTCCGTACGGGCCTGCGCGGAGGGCACGGCGAGGGCGGCGAGCAGGGTCAGGGCGGTAGCCACTTGGAGGCCGCGGCGGCGCGGCGCGGGCGACGGCAGGCTGCTCATCCCTTCACCGCCCCGGCGCTGAACCCCGTGACCAGCCACTTCTGGATGAAGGCGAACACGATCACCACGGGCAGGGCGGCGATGACGCCACCCGCCGCGAGCGCGCCGAGGTCGACGCTGTCGGCGCCCATCAGGGTGGCGAGGCCGACCGGGATCGTCTGCTTGTCCTGGTTGGAGAGGAACATCAGGGCGAACAGGAAGTGGTTCCAGCTGTGCACGAAGGCGAAGGAGCCGACCGCGATCAGACCGGGCCGCAGCAGGGGCAGGACGACGGCGCAGAAGGCGCGGAAGCGTCCGCAGCCGTCGACCCAGGCGGCCTCCTCCAGGGAGTACGGCACGTTCTTGATGAACCCGCTGATCAGGATCATCGAGAGCGGCAGCTGGAAGACGGCCTCGGCGATGATGACGCTGCCGAGCGAGTTGATCATCTGCAGGTTGGCGAAGATCTGGAAGAGCGGCACCAGCATCAGCGCGCCGGGAATGAACTGCGAGCACAGCAGCGCCAGCATGAAACCACGCTTGATCTTGAAGTCGAAGCGGGCCAGGGCGTAGCCGCCTGCGAGGGCGACGAGCGTCGTCATCAGCATCGACAGGACGCCGACGATGAGGCTGTTCTGGAAGAAGAGCGCGAAGCTCCGCTCGGTCCACACCTTGTCGAAGTGCTCGAACGTGATCGGCCAGGGGAGCAGCGAGGTCGAGCCCGCGGGGCGGATCGCGAAGAGCAGCATCCAGTAGAAGGGGATGAGGGTGAAGAGGAGGTAGAGGCCGAGCGGGAGATAGATCTGCCAGCGGGGGGCCTCGTCCCAGGGGCGCCGCTTGGGCGCGCGGGGGCCGCCGGTGCGGGGCTCGGCGGGTGCGGCGCCGCCCGCCATGCCGGTGGCTTCCCTGTTCAGGTGCTGCGTGGTGCTCACTTGTCCTGACCTCCGAACTTGCTCAGCCGCAGATAGACCATCGAGCAGAAGAGGAGGATCACGAACGCGATCGAGGTCAGCGCGGAGGCGTAGCCGAAGTCGTGCGAGTCGACGGCTATGGACGCGATGCGCAGTGGCAGGGTCGTCGTCTCGCCCGCGGGTCCGCCGCCGGTGAGGGTGTAGAGCAGGTCGACGTTGTTGAACTCCCAGACCGCGCGAAGCAGCGTGGAGAGGATGATCGCGTCCTTCAGGTGCGGCAGCGTGATGTGGAAGAACTGCCGGAAGCGGCTCGCGCCGTCCACCTCCGCTGCCTCGTACAGATCCTTCGACACGGACTGCAGGTCGGCGAGGATGAGGATCGCGAAGAAGGGGACACCGCGCCAGAGTTCGGCGACGACGACGGCAGGGAAGACGGTGCTGGTGTCCGAGAGCCAGGACGTTCCGTACGAGCCGATCCCCATGTCCGCGAGGTAACGGGTGATACCCGTCTGCGAGTTGAAGATGAGCAGCCAGATCGTCGAGGTGAGGACGCCGGATACGGCCCACGGCGAGAAGACCATGGCACGGGCCATCGCGCGGCCGATGAAGGTCTGGTTGACGATGAGCGCGAGCCCCAGGCCCAGGAGCAGCTGCAGGACGACCTCGACGACCACCCACTGCAGGCTGAAGCCGAGCGTCTGCCAGAACTGCGGGTCCTTGGTGAACGCGGTGACGAAGTTGTCGAATCCCGCGAAGCCGTTGCGCCAGGGCTTGGTGGGGTTGTAATTGCGCAGGCTGTAGTAGAAGACGCTGATGACCGGGTAGGCGATGAAGCCCACCATCAGGAGTCCGGCCGGCGCGATCAGCAGATACGGGAGGCGGCGCGGGGTCGCTCCCGTTCGGCGCCGGTGCGCACCCGGCATGCGGCGCCGGGGCGGTGGCTGCGGTGGCGCTTTCGCCACAGCTGAGGCCATGTCTGCTTCTCCGTTCTCATGGGCGGCACACAGTCGGCGAGATGAAGCGCTTCGCAGACGTTGTTCGAAATCTCGTACAAATGAGGACGAGCAAAGAATGAAGACAGGTGTGAGGGGGAGCGGTCTGGAGGGCTCAGCCCACGTACGGGTCGGGCACCTTGCCCTCGCGGGCCAGGAACGCGAAGTCGCAGCCGGTGTCGGCCTGGGTGATCTGCTCGCTGTAGAGCGCGCCGTAGCCCCGTCCGTACCGCACGGGCGGCGGAGTCCACGCGGCCCGGCGCCGCTCCAACTCCTCGCCGGCGACATCGAGATGGAGCGAGCGGGCCTCGACGTCCAGGGTGATCAGGTCTCCCGTGCGGACGAGGGCGAGCGGCCCGCCGACGTACGACTCGGGAGCGATGTGCAGCACACATGTGCCGTACGACGTGCCGCTCATCCGTGCGTCGGAGATCCGCACCATGTCGCGCACCCCCTGCTTGAGCAGATGGTCGGGGATCGGGAGCATGCCGTACTCGGGCATGCCGGGACCGCCCTTGGGGCCCGAGCCGCGCAGCACGAGGACGTGGTCGGCGGTGATGCCGAGCTCCGGGTCGTTGATGGTGCGCTGCATCTGGCGGTAGTCGTCGAAGACGACCGCGGGCCCTGTGTGTCGCAGCAGGTGCGGCTCGGCGGCGATGTGCTTGATGACGGCGCCGTCCGGGCAGAGGTTGCCGCGAAGCACCGCCACGCCGCCCTCGTCGGCGAGTGGCTTGTCGCGGGGTCGGATGACCTCGGGGTTGTGCACGACGGCGTCCGCGAGCTGCTCGCGCAGGGTGTCGTGGGCGACGGTGGGGCGGTCCAGATGGAGTACGTCGGTCAACTGGGCCAGGAAAGCCGGGAGTCCGCCCGCGAAGTGGAAGTCCTCCATGAGGTACTGCCCGCCGGGGCGCAGGTTGGCGAGGACCGGCACGGTCCGCGCGATCCGGTCGAAGTCGTCGAGCGTGAGCCGTACGCCGCTGCGGCCCGCCATCGCGATCAGATGGATCACGGCATTGGTGGAGCCGCCGAGCGCGAGGACGGTGGCGACCGCGTCCGCGTACGCCTCCGCGGTCAGGAACCCGGACAACTTCAGGTCCTTGCGCACGAGTTCGACGATCCGCATCCCGGAAGCGGCCGCCATCCGGTCGTGTCCGGAGTCCACCGCGGGAATCGAGGAAGCGCCGGGCATCGTCACGCCGAGCGCCTCGGCCGCGGCCGTCAGCGTCGACGCCGTACCCATGGTCATGCAGTGGCCGGGGGAGCGGGCCAACCCGTTCTCCAGCTCGGCCAGTTCGCAGTCGCCGATGAGACCGGCGCGCTTGTCGTCCCAGTACTTCCACATGTCGGTGCCGGAACCGAGCACCTCGTTGCGCCAATGCCCCGGGAGCATCGGCCCGGCCGGCACGAACACGGTCGGCAGGTCGACGCTCGCGGCGCCCATGAGCAGGGCGGGCGTCGTCTTGTCGCAGCCGCCGAGCAGCACGGCGCCGTCCACCGGATAGGACCTCAGCAGCTCCTCGGTCTCCATGGCGAGGAGGTTGCGGTAGAGCATCGGGGTCGGCTTCTGAAAGGTCTCCGAGAGCGTGGAGACGGGGAATTCGAGGGGGAAGCCGCCCGCCTGCCACACCCCGCGCTTGACCGCCTGGGCGCGGTCGCGCAGATGGACGTGGCAGGGATTGATGTCGGACCAGGTGTTGAGGACCGCGATGACGGGCTTGCCCAGGTGCTCCTCGGGCAGATAGCCGAGCTGCCGGGTGCGCGCCCGGTGGCTGAAGGACCGCAGGCCGTCCGTGCCCCACCACTGGTGGCTGCGCAGTTCGTCGGGCCTCATATCGCCCACGCCTTCACGAGCGCCGCTATCTCCGCGCGCCGCTCGTCGGGAAGGACCCGGCTCGGCGGTCGCACATCGCGGCGGCACAGACCGAGCGCGGCGAGGGCCTCCTTGACGACGGTGACGTTGTCCGCGGACTGGTCGGCGGCGCGCAGTTCCTCGAAGCGGCGGATCAGCTCCCAGACGTCCATGGCCGCCGGATAGTCGCCCGCCCGCAGCGCATCGAGCATGCGAAGCGACACCTCGGGTGCGACATTGACCAGGCCCGACGTGAAGCCGGTGGCGCCGACGGCCCAGTACGCGGGGGCGTACAGCTCGGCGAGCCCCGCCACCCACACGAAGCGCTCAAGCCCCGCGTCCCGCGCGAACGCGGCGAAGGCTGCGGCATCCGGCGTCGCGTACTTCGCGCCGATCACGTTCGGGCACAACTCGCCCAGGTCCGCGAGGCGCTCACCGGCGAGGCGGGGATTGCGGATGTAGGGCACGACACCGAGGTCGGGCACGGCGTCGGCGACGGCACGGTGGTAGTCGACCCAGCCGTCCTGGGACACGTACGGATGCACCGGCTGATGCACCATCACCATGTGCGCACCGGCGTCCCGCGCGTGCCGGGCGGCGGCGATCGCGGTCGGCAGGTCATGGCCGACGCCGACGAGCACGGTGGCGCCGCTCCCGCCCGCCTCCTCCATGGTCAGCTCGGTGACCAGGCGGCGCTCGTCGGGGCTCAGGGCGTAGAACTCGCCGGTGTTGCCGTTCGGGGTGAGGGTGCGCACGCCGCCGTCGACGAGACGCCGTGCCAGGGCGCGGTAGGTGTCCCGCTCCACGGAGCCGTCAGCGGCGAACGGGGTCACCGGGATCGCGACGACATCGGCGAGGGCGGAACGCAGGTCGTCGAAGCTGGAGTGGTGTCCGGGTCCGGTCATGAAAGCTCCCCCTCCGGGAACGCCCGCTGCACGAACGAGGCGATGTGGTCGTGGAGTCCGCGGGCAGCCGCGTCGGCTTCCCCCGCGAGCGCGAGCCGCAGAATCTCCCGGTGCTCGGCAGCCTCCCGCTCCCAGGAGGGCAGGGCCGCCCAGGCGACGGCGGAGACCAGGGCCGCCTGGTCGCGCACGTCGTCGAGCATGCGGGAAAGGAGCGGATTGCCGCACGGGACATAGAGCGCGCGGTGGAACTCACGGTTGGCAAGGGAGCGTTCGGCCGCGTCCGCCGCGGTGTCCGCCCGTTCCAGGGCGTCGCGCGCCTCCTCCAGAAGGGCGCCGGACCGGACGGTGCGCCGCAGCGCCTCCGGTTCGAGCAGCAGGCGTACGTCGTAGACCTCCTGCGCCATGGCCGCGTCCACCGTGCGCACGGTGGCGCCCTTGTACTGGCTCATGACGACGAGCCCGGTCCCGGCGAGTGTCTTCAGCGCCTCCCGTACGGGCGTCTTGGAGACCGCGAACTGGGCGGCGAGATCGGTCTCGACGAGTGGCTGGCCCGGGGCCAACTGCCCGGTGAGGATACGGTGCTTGACCGCCTCGAGCACGTACTGCGTGCGCGAGGGGATGGGGTGGGGCGCAAAGTTCATCGATGCTCTCAGTCGTCGTGCAGCCGTCGTGCGATCTTCGTGCAGCCGTCGTGCAGTCATCGCGTATCGCGTCTCATATATGACGTACGAAGTACGACGCGATGAAAGTAGGGCGCCGAAAGGCCTGCGTCAATGTTTCGCGCAGGAAAACCCGTTCGAGATTTCGGAGTGGGGTCGGGTGGACTCGAAGCGCTTCGACGGTTCCTGTCCGAACCGTTGACGTACACACTTCAGCTCCCTACTTTGTCCCGGCAAGCGCTTACCTAAAACGATTCAATCGCGAACGTGCGGAGGGCGAACTGTGCCGACGAATGGGGAAGTTGACAGGCGCGGCCTGTTGAAACTGGCCGGTGGCTCGTTGGCGGCCCTCGGACTGACCGCAGCGGGATGCGGCGGCGGAAGCGGGTCGGGGGACGGGACCGTCACCATCCGGTACGCGTGGTGGGGCTCCGACGACCGCGCCAAGCGGATCAACCGGACCATCGAGCTCTTCGAGAAGAAGTACCCGAAGATCAAGGTGAAGACGGACTTCCAGCCCTACCTGGACTTCTGGAAGAAGTTCAACACCCAGGCGTCCGGGGGCAATCCACCGGACGTCTTCCAGAACGCGATCGGGTTCCTGCGCAAGTACGACAGGCGCAACGTACTGCTCGACCTGAACGCGCAGGCCAAGGCGGGGAACCTGCGCCTCGACGGTTTCCGCGCGGGCCTGGAGAAGTTCGGCGAGGTCGACGGCAAGCTGCTCGGCGTCCCGGTCGGCAGCAATTCCATGGCCCTCGTCATCGACAAGCCGGTCTACGAGAAGGCCGGCGTCACCCCGAAGATGGGCTGGACCTGGGACGACTTCCACACCGCGATGGAGAAGATCCGTAAGCAGGGCAGAGCCGGCGACAGCGGGCTCTACGGCGTCATGTACCTCTACGATCCCTACCTGCGCCAGCAGGGCAAGGCCTTCTTCACCAAGGACGGTCTCGGCTTCGACGAGACCGACCTCAAGGAGTGGTGGACCAAGGGGTACGCCGGGGTGAAGTCGGGGATCTACTCCGACCCGAAGAAGGTCGCCCAGATCAAGCCCAAGTCGGCCGTGGCCGCAGAGATCGCGGCCTCCGAGTTCACCTGGGACAACTTCACCGTCCGCTACACCGCCGAGGGCAAGAGCAAGTACGGCCTCGCGCCGCTCCCCACCACCGACGGCAAGAAGACGGGGCAGTACCTCGGCTCGCTGATGCTCAGCGGCTCCAAGCGCACCCAGCACCCCAAGGAGGTCGCGCAGTTCATCGACTTCATGGTGCACGACCCCGAGGTCGCCAAGATCATGGGATACGACCGCGGGGTGCCCACCACGACCGCGCAGTACGAGGCGTACAAGCCCGCCGAGGAGAAGGACAAGGTGATCGCCGAGGTCAACAAGGAGATCGCCGCGTACGAGGAGCAGCTGGTGGACGCCGGTGTCCTGGAGACCATCACACCGCATCCTGCGGGCGCGGACGTCTGCGAGGCGGCGTTCCTGCGCATCGCCGAGGAACTCGCCCTGGGGGAGCGGTCGGTGGATGAAGCGGTGAAGCAGTTCTTCACCGAGTGCAAGACCGCGCTCGGTTCCTGATGGGCGGCACGACGGCGTCCCCGCAGACCCGCGTGGCCCCGGCCGCGCCCCAGAAGCCGAAGCCGCCGCGCGGTACCCGCCTCCCCGCGGCCGCGCGGCGGCGACGGCGGGGCGAGAACATCGCCGGTTTCCTCTTCATGTCCCCGTGGCTCGCGGGCTTCCTGCTCCTTACGGCCGGGCCCATGGTCGCCTCGCTCTACTTCGCCTTCACCGACTACAACCTGTTCGACGCCCCCAAGTGGATCGGCCTGGACAACTTCACCGAGATGTTCGGCGACCCGCGCTGGCGCAAGTCGGTGGAGGTCACGCTCTGGTACGTCGTCGTCGGCACCCCGCTCAAACTGGCCGCGGCCCTCGGTGTGGCGCTGCTGCTCAACCAGAGGCGGCGCGGACAGGCCTTCTACCGGGCCGCGTTCTACGCGCCGTCCCTGATCGGCGCCAGCGTCTCGATCGCCGTCGTCTGGAAGGCGATCTTCTCGGACGACGCCATCGTCGACCGTACGCAGCGGGCGATCTTCGGCATGGACGTGGGCGGCTGGACCGGCGACCCGCAGTGGATCATCTACAGCCTGATCGCCCTCACCGTCTGGCAGTTCGGCGCGCCGATGGTCATCTTCCTGGCCGGGTTGAAGCAGGTGCCGCGGGAGCTGTACGAGGCTGCGGAGGTGGACGGCGCGGGCACCTGGCGGCGGTTCTGGAACATCACGCTGCCGATGATCTCGCCGGTGCTCTTCTTCAACGTCCTCCTGGAGACCATCCACTCCTTCCAGATCTTCGCCTCCGCGTACATCGTCGGCGGCGGCGCGGGAGGCAACGCCTGTGGTCCTGCGGACGGTTCGCTCGTCTACACCTGCTATCTCTACGTCCAGGGCTTCGAGAACAGCCGGATGGGCCTCGCCTCTGCCATGGCCTGGATGCTGCTGCTCGCGGTGGCGCTCGTGACGGCGGTCCTGTTCTGGTCCCAGAAGCGCTGGGTGCACTACGAGGAGGCATCCCGTTGAGCAGCGCAGCACGTGGTCCCTATGCGAGACTCGCCGCCCGTCGTCGTCGCGGGGCCGGTTCGTTGGCCTGGCACATCGGGTCCCTCGCGGTACTCGCCGTGGTCCTCTACCCCGTGATCTGGGCGATCGGCGGTTCGTTCAAACCGAACGACGAGATCGTCGGAAGCCTCGACCTGTTTCCGACGGACCCCATCGTCGCGAACTACGCGGGACTCGCCGACGGCATCGCCGACATCCCCATCTCCACCTTCTTCTCCAACTCCCTGTTCCTGGCGCTTGGTTCGGTCGTAGGCGTGCTCTTCTCCTGCTCGCTCGCGGGCTACGCCTTCGCGCGGATCAAGTTCGCGGGACGCAATCTGCTCTTCGCGCTGATGATCGGCACCCTGCTGCTTCCGTACCACGTGCTCCTGATCCCGCAGTACGTGCTGTTCCAGAAGATGGGCCTGATCAACACCTATACGCCCCTGCTGCTCGGCAAGTACCTGGCGGTGGACGCCTTCTTCGTCTTCCTGATGGTGCAGTTCATGCGGAACCTGCCCAAGGAACTGGACGAGGCGGCGCGGCTCGACGGCTGCGGGCATCTGCGGATCTACTGGTCGATCGTCCTTCCGCTGTGCAGGCCCGCACTGATCACCAGCGCGATCTTCACCTTCATCAACTCCTGGAACGACTTCATGGGACCGCTGATTTACCTCAACGACCCCTCGAAGTACACCGTCTCGCTCGGCCTGAAGATGTTCGTCGACCAGGAGGGCCTCGCCAACTACGGCGGCATGATCGCCATGTCCCTCGTCGCGCTGCTGCCCGTCCTGGCGTTCTTCCTGGCCTTCCAGCGCTACTTGATCGACGGTATGGCCACGTCGGGTCTGAAGGGCTGAGGCCGCGTGCGCGCGAACTCCGGCAAGAAGTCCGTCTTCATGGACCGCTTCGGCGCCTTCGCCGAATGTCTGCTGACCGGGGTGTGGATCGCGCTCGCCGCCCTGCCCCTGGTCACACTGCCCGCCGCCTTCGCGGCCGGGTCCCGCCATTTGAACCGGCATCTGGCCCATGAGACTTCCGGGTGGCGCGAGTTCACCGCCGATCTGCGCGCGGCGGCGCGGCGCGGCTGGCTGGTGGGCCTCGCGGGATGGGCGGCGCTCGCCCTGCTCCTGGCCGACATCGCGTTCGTACGAGCCGGCCTTCCCGGCGGCACGTTCGTCGGCGCGGTCGGGGTCATCGCCCTGTTCGTCCTGGTCGTCGCCGGTCTTCGGGCAGCCGCGAACTGGGACCCCGGAGCGTCATGGCACGCGCTCCTGACCGGGGCGGTGCGCCGCACGCTGCGCGACCCCGCCGGTTCACTGGTGATCGTCTGCGGTTTCGCGGTGGTCGCCGCGTCCGCCTGGTTCGCCCTGCCGCTCGCCGCGCCCGCACTGGGGATGGTCGCGGCGGCCGCGCTGGCCGTCGAACGGCGCGGCACGGCGGACTGACGCCCGCGCGCCGGTTCCGATCCCGCCTCCTGTCTCTGTCTCTCTGTCTGTTGTCTGTCATGCCCATGCAAAGCGAACATGCAAAGAGAAAGGACCATGATGTCTCCGATCCCCCGCAGGTCCCTGCTCAAGGCCGCCGCCGTGGCAGGCGCCGCCGCGCAGTTCAGCTGGGCGCTAGGCCGCGGCGACGCCGAAGCGGCTCCCCGCGCGGCGGCGGACGAAGGCCCCGTCACCGTCGGCTGGCTGGAGAAGGGCGGGCTAGGAGCCGCGCCGGGCTCCACTTTCGGCGTCCCGTGGCCCAAGGGCGCCCACCCCGCCGGGCAGAAGTTCGCCCTCGCCACCGCGGACGGCAAGGACATCCCCGTACAGACCTGGACCACCGCCCACTGGCCCGACGGCTCGGTGAAGTGGACGGCGCACGCGGTCGGGCCGCAGGCCGCGGGCACCGAGAAGTTTCACCTCAGCGCCGGGAGCCCCGCAGAGCCCGGCAGCGGCAAGAAGGTCGGCGTCACCGAGACCCGCAGAGCCATCACCATCGACACCGGCGTCATCAAGGCCGTCATCTCCAAGGACGGCGAGAAGCTCGTCGAGACCGTCACCCGCGACGGCGTGAAGATCGCCACCGACGGTCGGCTCGTGCTCCTGCGCCAGGGCAACCTCGACGACGGCGACCACGGCAAGGCCAAGTGGGAACGGTTCGACGGCGAGATCAGCGGCGCGAAGGTCGAGCAGGACGGTCCCGTGCGCGCCGTGGTCCGCATCGACGGCAAGCACCGTAAGGGAAGCCGCAGTTGGCTCCCCTTCAGTGTGCGCCTCTACTTCTACGCGGGCGCCGAATCCTTTCGCATGGTGCACACCATCACGTACGACGGCGACGCGGAGAAGGACTTCATCCGCGGCCTGGGTGTCCGCTTCAGCGTGCCGATGCGCGACGCGGCGTACGACCGGCACATCCGTGTCGCGGGCGAGGGCAAGGGATTCCTGACCGAGGCGGTCAAGGGCATCACCGGGCTCCGCCGTGACCCCGGCGCCGCGATCCGTACCGCCCAGGTCAAGGGCGAGAAGCTGCCGGACCCGGCGACCTGGGACCAGCGGGTCACCACCCGCCTGCAGTACATCCCCACATGGGGCGACTACACCCTCGCCCAGCTCTCCGCCGACGGCTTCACCCTGCGCAAGCGCACCAAGCCGGGGCACACCTGGATCACGGCAGGGGGCGGCGGCCGTGCGACCGGATTCGGGTACGTCGGCGGGGTCGGCGGCGGGTTCTCCTTCGGCCTCCGCGACTTCTGGGAGAAGCACCCCGCCCAGTTGGACATCCGGGGCGCCGCCGGTGACACGGCCGAGGTCACTCTCTGGCTCTGGTCGCCCGAGGCGCAGCCGATGGACCTGCGCACGTACCACGACGGCATGGGGCAGGACACCTACCCTGAGCAGATCGAGGGCCTCAACATCACCTATGAGGACTACGAACCGGGCTTCGGCACCCCGTACGGCATCGCCCGCACCAGCGAGCTGATGTTCTGGGCGAATGCCGCGACCCCCACCGCGGCCACCCTCGTCGAACAGGCCGCCGCCGTCCGCATCCCGCCCCAACTGGCGGCGGCCCCGGAGCATGTGACGAAGACGGGCGTCTTCGGCGGTCTCTTCTCACCCGTCGACCGCTCGACCCCGGCGAAGGCCACGATCGAGGATCACCTCGACTTCCTCTTCACCTACTACAAGGAACAGGCCGATCAGCGCCGCTGGTACGGCTTCTGGGACTACGGCGACATCATGCACACCTACGACGAGGACCGTCACCAGTGGCGCTACGACGTCGGCGGCTACGCATGGGACAACTCCGAGCTCTCGCCCGACCTCTGGCTCTGGTACGCCTACCTGCGCTCGGGCCGCTCCGACATCTTCCGCTTCGCCGAGGCCATGACACGGCACACCGGCGAGGTCGACTCCTACCACCTCGGCAAGTGGGCGGGCCTGGGAACCCGGCACGGTGTGCAGCACTTCGCGGACAGTGCGAAGCAGCAGCGGATCTCGACGGCCGTCTACCGCCGCCCCTACTACTTCCTCACCGCCGACGAACGCGTGGGCGACCTGATGCACGCCCTGGTCGACTCCGACGAGACGTTCCTCGTGCTCGACCCGCTGCGCAAGATCCGCACCGAGCCCTACGAACCCGACCGCAACGCCCTGTCCATCGGCTTCGGCACCGACTGGAGCGGCCTGGCCGCCGCCTGGCTCACCGAGTGGGAACGCGGCGGCCCCAAGGCTGCCAAGGCCGAGGCCCGCCTGCGCTCCACCATGGAGACCATCGCCGCGCAGCCCAACGGCTTCGTCCAGGGCAGCGGACTCTACGACCTGGACACCGGAAAGTTCGCGGTGGCCGCCGAGCCCGCGGTGAACGTCTCCCACCTCTCCGCGATGTTCGGCCTCGTCGAGATGTGCGCCGAGCTGATCGACCTCGTCGACCAGCCGAAGTTCAAGGAGGCGTGGCTGGACTACTGCCGCTACTTCAACGCCACCAAGGCCGAGCAGAAGGAGCGCTACGGCAAGGACTTCGGCAGCCTGCTGCTCTTCCAGGGGCACTCCCGCCAGGACGCGTACGCCGCCGCCCGGTCCAAGGACGAGAAGCTGGCGGCGCGCGCCTGGCAGAAGTTCCACGAGAGCGACGGCTACACCAAGGCCATGAGCTGGGCGAAGACGGACCTGGAGGGCCCTGCCGTCCTGGAGCCCGGCTACGAGAACCTGCGGATCAACACCAACGAGACCGCGCTCTTCGGGCTCGCCGCCATCCAGAACCTCGCCCTGGTCGGTGACGAGCTGCCCGCCTAACCACCCGTAACAGTCAGGGAGTTGGTGGTGAAGTCGAGACCGCCGGGCGAGCCGCTGATCTCGTAGCCGAACTGCACGTCACCGATGGTCTCGTTGCCCATCCAGCCCTTGGTGTTCTTGATCCACTTGAGGATCGGGAGGATGTCGACGGTCCCGGACGAGGAGTCGGAGGTGCGCAGGAAGGAGAAGACCTCGTTGGCGCCGTTGGTGCCCTTGTAGACCGCCCAGGTGTGGCCGCCCAGGCTCACGGTGCCCTGGGCGGTGCCGAGCGGGCCGACGTTCCCGTTGTAGTTGACCCAGAGCATGATCTCGTAGTCGTAGTCGGTGTCCCAGATGTCGTACGACGAGTTGTAGTCGCCCGACGAGGGGACCTTGACGTTGTACGAGCTCTTCAGCGAGGACAGCGAGTCGACCGGCTTGCCGATCACCTTCTTGGAGTTGGGGTAGGACTTGATGCCGCTCGTGTTGGGGTGGTCGGCGTGCACGCTCCACTTCGTGCCGGAGTCCGCCGATATGCACTGGCTGCCCGCGCCGGAGCCCCAGATGTTGTTGTAGAGGGTGTAGCCGTTCAGGCTGGTGTTTCCCCACTGGTCGCAGGAGCTCCAGACGGCGGCCTGGGCGGGGGCGGAGGCCATGCCGAGTACCGCGCCCGCCGCCAGGGTGGGGGCGAGCAGCAGGCGGGTCAGGGTGCGGCGGGGGTGTCGTGTCACGCGTCGTGTCATGTGTCGTCTCCAGGGTGGGGCGAGGAGTGCCGCGGATCCGGGGCGGGCCCGCGGTCGTCGTCGGCGCGGCGCAGGACGGCCACACCGTGGCGGCCGAGGGTGATCGCGCCCTCGGCCTTCCTGCCGGTCAGCAGATCGAGGTGCCTGCCCGGCACGGGCACGGTCACCTGCTCTCGGCCGTGGTGCAGGAGGAACAGAAGATCGCCGCGGCGTACGGCCTCCACTCCGCGGGGGAGGCCTGCGAGCACAGGCCGTACGCCTGCTTCGGCGGCCACACGCGCGAGCAGGTCGCGCAGGGCATCGGGCTCGGGAAGCGTGGACAGATACCAGGCGCGGCCGCGGCGAAGGACCGCGGGAAGGCCGTCCAGTTCGCCGCCCCGGTACGCGGCGACCGTCTCGGTGTCGTCATAGGCCTTGAGCTCCTCCGACCAGAGCGTGCCGGTGAACTGCCCGCAGTCCACGCTCTCCTCGGCCTCAAGGGGCCACCACTCGTGCACCGTGCGGATACCGAACAGCTCGCGCAGGCGGGCGTCCATGCCGCCGGGCCGCACCCGGTCGTCCTCGTCGGCCACACCGGTGAGGAAGCCGCAGACAAGGGTGCCCCCGTCGCGTACGTACGACAGGAGGTTGTCGATCGCGCTGTCGGTGAGGAGATAGAGGTGCGGTACGACGACCAGGCGGTACGGGGTCAGGTCGTGCTCGGGGTGGGCGAAGCCGACGGGGGTGTTCGCCTCCCACAGCGCGCGGTGCCAGGCGCGAAGGACCTCCGCGTGGTCGACCCGGGAGGAGGGGCGGCCCTCTTGCTGACTCGCCCACCAGGAGTCCCAGTCGTGCAGGACGGCCACCTCGGCCGTGACGCGCGTGCCCGCCACCTCGGGGCCGACCGCCGCGAACTCGGCTCCGAGTTCTTTGACCTCCTGGAAGGTGCGGCCCTGCTCACCCGCGTGGCTGAGCATCCCGGAGTGGAACTTCTCCGCGCCCTGCCGGGACTGGCGCCACTGGAAGTAGCAGACGGCGTCCGCGCCGCGCGCCACCGCCTGCCAGGACCAGAGGCGGTTCAGGCCACGCGGCTTGGGATGGTTCACGCCCCGCCAGTTGACCGGACCTGCCGCCTGCTCCATCAGCATCCACGGTCCACCGCGCGCCTGAGAGCGCGTCATGTCCTGGACAAGTGCGCCCTGTTGGGCGCCGAGCGGGTCCCTGGGGTCGGGGTAGATGTCGACGGAGACGACGTCCTCCTGCGCGGCCCACTTCCATGCGTCCTGCCCCGCCCACAGCGGCATGAAGTTGGTGGTGACCGGCAGGTGCGGGGTGTGGGCGGTGACGATGTCCCGCTCGGCGCGGAAGCACTCCAGCCAGGAGTCGGACGTGAAGCGCTTGAAGTCGAGGACCTGGGCGGGATTCTTCATGTAGTGGGCGCGCCGGGGCGGCAGGATCTCCGCCCAGTCCTCGTAGCTCTGGCCCCAGAAGTCGCTGCCCCAGGCCGAGTTGAGCGCGTCGATCGAGGTGTACTTCGACCGGAGCCAGCGGCGGAACGCGACCGCCGCCTCGTCGCCCCAGTCGTAGGTGCAGTATTCGTTGTTGATGTGCCACATCGTGAGCGCGGGGTGGTGCGCGTACCGGGCCGCCAGGGCCTCCGTGATGGCGGCGGCGAACCTGCGGTAGACGGCGCTGGAGTGCGCGAAGTGCTGACGCGAGCCCCACCACTCCACCTGGCCGTTCTCGTCCCTGGGCAGCGTCTCGGGGTGCAGACGGCCCAGCCACGGCGGGGGAGCGGAGGTCGGCGTCGCCAGGACGACGCCGATGCCGTGCTCGTGCAGCAGATCCATCAGCCGGTCGAGCCAGCCGAAGTCCCGTTCCCCGGGCCGGGGTTCGAGCTTCGCCCAGGAGAAGACGCCGAGGGTGACGGAGTTGACCGACGCCTCGCGCATCAGGCGTACGTCGTCGAGCCAGACCTCCTCGGGCCACTGCTCGGGGTTGTAGTCGCCGCCGAACAGGATCCTGCCGCGTGTGGTGTCGTCGAGGGATGGCATCGGTGGGGTCAGCCCTTCACTGCGCCGGTGAGCATGCCCTGCTTGAAATGCCGCTGCACGAACGGCGAGAGGACGGCGACCGGCAGAAGTGCCAGGACCATCACGGCCATCTGGATGGCGAGCGGTGACAGGTGCCCCGTGTTGATCGCTTGGGCCAGGCCCGTCGGCTTCTGCTGTTTGATCACCAGCTGCTGCATGACGTTCTGCAGCGGCATCATGTCCGGGTCGCTGAGGTAGATCGACGCGTTGAACCAGGCGCTCCAGTAGCCCACCGCGTAGAAGAGGGTGATGACCGCGATCACCGCCCGGGAGAGGGGCATGACGATCCGCCACAGGATGCGCAGGTCCCCGGCCCCGTCGATGCGGGCGCTCTCGATCAGCTCCTGCGCCGTGCCCATGAAGAACGCCCGCAGGACGAGGATGTTGAAGACGTTCAGGGCGCTCGGCAGGATCAGCGACAGATAGGTGTCCGTGAGGCCGAGGCCCTGCACCACCAGATAGGTGGGGATGAGCCCGGCGCCGAAGAACATCGTGGCGACGATGACCAGGAGGATCGCTCGGTGCAGGACCGATCCGGGGCGCGAGAGACCGTAAGCGCACAGGACGGAGACCACCATGCTGAACAGCGTGCCGATGACCGTGACCACCACGCTGACCAGCGCGGCCCGCGACACCTGCCCGCCGCCGAGCAGCTCCTGGTAGTGGATGAAGGTGACACCTCGGGGGATCACCACCAGGCCTCCCGTCGCGGTGATCGTCTTGACCGAGGAGAGGCTGGTGACGAGCACCACCCACACCGGGAAGAGGACCGCCAGGCAGACCAGGGTCAGCGTCACACCCTTGGTGGCGAGGCCGGCCCGGGTCGGTGGCTCCTCCCACACCGGGCGCAGCCCGGACCTGCTGCCGGGCTTGATGCCGAAGTTCAGCACACTCATCGCTTGTAGACCCCCTGCTCGCCCATGAGGTGGGCGGCCTTGTTGGCCCCGAGCACCATCAGGAGGCCGAAGACGCCCTTGACGATGCCGATGGCGGCGCCGTAGCCGAAGTTGCCGTTGTCCAGGCCGGTGTTCCACACATAGGTGTCCAGGACCTCGGACGCCGTGGCGCCGACGGCGGTGCGCTGGAGCAGGATCTGCTCGAAGCCGACCGTGAGCGCGTTGCCGACCTGGAGCACGAGGAGCAGGGCCACCACCGGACGCAGCGCGGGCAGCTGGATGTGCCACATGCGCCGCCAGCGGTTCGCGCCGTCCATCGCCGATGCCTCGTACAGGTCAGGGCTGACCGCGGCCAGTGCGGCGAGGAAGACGATGACGCCCCAGCCCGCGTCCTTCCAGACCATCTCGAAGGTGACGAGGAACTTGAAGAGACCCGGGTCGGTCATCAGGTCGAAGCCCTCGTGCCCGTGGTCCCGCAGGACCTGCGCGACGAGCCCCGCCCCGCCGAACATCTGCTGGAAGACCGTGATGACAAGGACCCAGGAGAAGAAGTGCGGCAGGTACAGGATCGCCTGGGCGAGCGCCCGCACCCTGGGTCGGACGAAGCTGTTGATGAACAGCGCGAGCGCGATCGGCAGCGGGAAGAACAGCGTCAGCTGGATCGCGAAGATCGCGAGGGTGTTCCTGACCGCCTGCCAGAACAGCCGGTCCTCGACCATGTGCCGGAAGTGCTCGATGCCGATCCAGGGGCTCTGCGTCATCGCCTGGAACGCGTTGTCGGCGATATAGGGGTCGTAGTCCTGGAAGGCGACGACATTGCCGATCAGCGGCACGTAGTTGAAGACGAGCAGGAGCAGCAGCGCGGGCAGCACCATCAGGAGCAGGACGCGGTCGCGGCGCAGCCGGTGCCGCAGCGGGACGCGGGCGGGTGCCTTCTTTGTCGGGGGCGCGGCTTCGGCGGGTGTCGTTGGCGTCCGCTCGGCGGTGGTGTCTCGCGCGTGAGTCGTGCTCTGGGCCATGTCAGGACGCCGAGTCGCCGGTCTCGTCAAGCAGCTTCTTGTACCAGTCGCGCAGCTTGTCGCCGCCGCCCGACCGCCAGTCCGATGCCGCCCGCTGCATGTCGCTGACCTTCTTGCGGCCGCGCACGATGTCCTTCTCCAGGTCCTCGAACTCGGCGTCCAGTTCGGTGTACCGGGTCGGCTCGATGATCGTCATGCCGTGGAAGAGCGGCTTCTTCGTGTGCTCTCCCTGGCGCTGCTGCCACCCGACCATGCCCTCGGTGACGTCCGGCAGATCTGGATAGGCGACGAAGGGCGCGGGAGACGCCAGGTACTCGTACGTCGAGAAGACCTCGTTGTTGCCCTTGCCGTTCTTGGTGAGGACGCCGTCCTTGAACGTGTGGTGCACGCCCTCGACCCCGTACATGCGAAGGCGCTGCTCCTTAGAACCGTAGGGAGCGGCCGTGTAGTTGGCGAGGGCGAGAATGTCGCGGACGGTCTTCTCGTCGGCCTTCTCACTGATGAACGTCCAGATGTCGGCCGGCGGACGCGCGTACAGCGTGGGCGCACCGCCGTCGGCGGCGAAATAGTCGAACGCCTCCATGCGGAACTTCTTGTTGTCCACGCGCTGCACGGCCGCCTTGCCGTACCAGTCGGACAGATCCTGGCAGTACATCCAGACCTTGCCCGCCGCGCACAGGTCGCCGATGCTGCCCGTCTCGGCCTTCGCGTCGGGGTGGACGAAGCCCGCCGAGTAGAGCTTGCGCGACCACTCGAGTGCTTCGAGGTGCTCGTCGCTCTCGTAGCGGTTGACGAGCTTGCCGTCGACGAGCTTCCAGTAGTACGGCTTCTCGGGCAGCACCCCGAAGATGTTCCAGGCTGCCCAGCTCATGTCGCCGCACGCCCACACCTTGCTCTTGGGGGCGTTGAGCTGCTTGCACAGGTCGTAGAACTCCTGGGCGCTCGTGGGTGCTTCGAGCCCCTCCTTCTCGAAGAGGTCGGTGCGGTAGAACGACGCGATGTTCGGCGTGGTGGCGGAAGGCATCGGCAGGCCGCGCAGCTTGCCGCCGAAGACGGAGCGCCGCCAGGCGTCGGTGGGGATCGCGGCGAGGTTCGGGTACTCCTCGACCTTGTCGCCGCTCAAGTAAGGACCGAGGTCGGCGAACTTGTTGGCGATGGCGCTCGGTATCTTGCCGTTCAGTTCCCAGCCGGGCACGACCACGGCGTCCGGGACGCCGCTGGAGGCCAGGACCGCGCCCAGCTTCTGGCCGTACGTATCACCCTGCTGGTTCTGCCACTTGACGCGGACGCCTGCTGCCTCGTCCATCGCCGTCCAGTAGGGGTTGCCCTGCTTGGGCACGTTTCCCCAGATCGGCGCCATGACGGTGAACTCGCCGCCCTTGCCGAGCTTCTTCGGCACCGAGACCTTCAACTGGTCCGCCGGCAGCGCCTTGATGAAGCCCGCCGCCGAGCCGTTCTTGGCGGGGATGTCCGGTCCTGCGAGCTCCGACGCGGTGTACGCGGGGAGCAGGTCCTTGAGCTTCTTCCCCGTCGTGGTGCCCTCGTTGTTCGACCCGCTGCCCCCGCAGGCCGTGAGCAGTGGGGCCCCGCCGGCCACGGCGAGCGCGGCGAGGCCGGAGCC
Source organism: Streptomyces sp. NPDC056486 (assembly GCF_042795295.1). Classification (NCBI taxonomy): domain Bacteria; kingdom Bacillati; phylum Actinomycetota; class Actinomycetes; order Kitasatosporales; family Streptomycetaceae; genus Streptomyces; species Streptomyces sp. NPDC056486. The sequence continues at coordinate 27,956 of NZ_JBHTSF010000004.1, read as the reverse complement.
GGCGAGAAAGGTTCTCCGGCTCGAACCGGAGCTGGTGGAGAGAGAGTTCGGCGTCATTGCGTCAACCCTTCGTGGCGCGTGCCCGGACACACGGCGGTCACCGCCGGTCGGCATTCGAAGCGCTTCGATGTTGCTGCGAGGTTAAGTGAAGGCTTGAGCCGTAACAAGACTCGGTTCTGAATTCCTCTCAGGTGACCGAGAGTTCCAAGAAAGCACCAACTGGGCCGAGATTGGCGGCACATCGCGTTCCGTACCTTGACATGACCCCTGAGCGGCACAGAGCATCGAAGCGCTTCGAAGACTGCTCCGCCGCGCAAGAACGAGTCACCTCCTCCGTGCCCACCGCTCGCCAAGGGGATCCGCACGTGACCGCAAGCCCACCACCGCCCTTCCGTGACCCCGAACTGCCCCTGGATCAGCGCGTGGACGATCTCCTTTCCCGGCTGACCATCGGTGAACGCATCGCGCTCCTGCACCAGTTCACGCCCGCCGTCGAACGGCTCGGCATCGCCCCGTTCCGCACCGGACAAGAAGCCCTGCACGGTGTCGCCTGGATGGGGCCCGCCACCGTCTTCCCGCAGGCCGTCGGGCTCGGCGCCACGTGGAACGACGACCTCGTCCGCAGAGTCGGCGAGGCCGTCGGCGCCGAGACGCGCGCCATGCGTGCGCGGGACGACCGCGTCGGCCTCAACCTCTGGGCCCCGACGGTGAACCTGCTGCGCCACCCGCTGTGGGGCAGGAACGAGGAGGGCTACTCGGAGGACCCCCGGCTCACCTCCGCCATCGCCGTCGCGTACACCCGTGGCCTGCGGGGCGACCACCCGGACCACTGGCGCACCGCCCCTGTGCTCAAGCACTGGCTGGCCCACAACAACGAGACGCGCCGGGACACGTCGTCGGCGTCGGTGCGCCCGCGCGTCCTGCACGAGTACGACCTGCGGGCCTTCCGTGCGGCCGTCGAAGCGGGCGGCGTGGCCGGGGTGATGCCCGCGTACAACCTGGTCAACGGCCGCCCGAACCACCTCTCGCCGTACCTGCGCGAGCACCTGCGCACCTGGACCGACCGGGAGCTGCTCGTCTGCTCGGACGCGGGAGCGCCCAGCAACCTCGTCGACTCCGAGAAGTACTTCGACACCCACGAGGAGGCCACCGCGGCGGCGCTGATCGCGGGCGTGGACAGCTTCACCGACCACGGCACCGACGCGAGCATCATCACCGGCCGCATACAACGTGCCCTGGAGCAAGGCCTGTTGACGGAGAACGACATCGACACGGCGGTGCGCCGTCACCTTTCGGTCCGCTTCCGCCTCGGCGAGTTCGACCCCGGTCAGGGGCCGTACGCGGACCCGGCCACGCACGCCTTCGACACTCCCGGACACCGCGCGCTCGCCCAGGAGACCGCCGAGCAGGCCGTAGTCCTGCTCAAGAACGACGGTCTGCTCCCGCTGCCCGAAGGAACCCGGATCGCGGTCGTCGGACTCCTCGCCGACGAGTGCAAGACCGACTGGTACAGCGGCACCCTGATCCACCGCAGCACGCCCCTCGACGGACTGCGCGAGCGGTTCGGCGCCGACCGCGTCACCTTCACCGAAGGTGCGGACCGGGTACGCCTGAAGTGCGCGGCCGGATGGCTCCAAGTGCCGTCGGACGGCGCGGAGGGCGGACACGTCCAAGACGCCGAGATCGCCCTGGACCCGGCCCTGCTCACCGGTCGCACCGACCTGGCACCCCTGACCTGCGGCCCCGAGCCGACCGAGTTCGCCCTCGTGGACTGGGGATGCGGCACCTGGACACTGCGCGCCCCCGGCGGCCGCTACCTCTCGGTCGCCGACGACGGCTTCGTCCGCGCGTCCGCGGACCAGCCGGGCGGCTGGGTCGTACAGGAGACGTTCACGCTGGTCGGCCACGGGGACGGGTACCTCATCGAGCACAAAGGGACGGGTGGGTACGTCTCTGTCGCCGCCGACGGCGTGAAGGTTGCCGAGGAGCGGGAGGTCTTCACCGTCGAATTCCTGGAGCGCGGCGAGGACGCGGTGGCCCGCGCCGCCGCGGAGGCCGACGCCGTGATCGTCGTCGCCGGGAACGACCCCCACATCAACGGCCGCGAGACCCAGGACCGCACGACACTCGCCCTGCCGCCCCACCAGGAGCGGCTGTGGCGCGCGGCGCGAGCCGCCAACCCCCGCACCGCGCTCGCCCTGGTCTCCGCCTATCCGTACGCGGTCGCCGACGCCCACGCCCAGTTGCCCGCACTCCTGTGGGCCGCGCACGGCGGGCAGGCCGCGGGCACCGCGCTCGCGCGGGTCCTCGCGGGTGACGTCTCCCCGGCCGGACGCCTCCCGCAGACCTGGTACGCGGCCGACACCGACCTGCCCGGCCTGCTCGACTACGACGTCATCGGCTCACGGCAGACCTATCTCTACTTCGACGGCACCCCGCTCTACCCGTTCGGGCACGGCCTGGGTTACTCCTCCTTCGCGTACGAGGACTTGGTGGCCGCCCGCGAAGGGGAGCTGCTCCGGGTCGCGTTCACCGTCACCAACACCGGACCTCGCGCCGCGGACGAGGTGGCCCAGCTCTACACCCGGGCCCCCCGGGAAGCCGCCGCGGCCCTCGCCCTGCCGCACCGTCAGCTGGCCGCACACCGCCGCGTCCACCTCGCGGCCGGGGCCGCACGCCGCCTGGAGTTCCAACTGCCGCTGTCCGAGCTCGCGTTCTGGGACGTGCGGCACGACCGCTGGGCCGTGCCGCCGGGCGCGTACGAGGTGCTTGCCGGAGCATCGAGCAGTGACATCCGGCTCGCGACGACCGTCGACATCGAGGGCGACGCGATCGCCGCAAGGCCGGTGCGCGGGTCGGGCCTGGCCGCGACCGGCTACGACGAACAGAACGGCACCGAGATCGTCGACCGCGCCAGGACGAGCGGCGACGCCGTGCGCGCGGTGGACGGCGGCGCGGGTGAACTGCTGTTCCGTGACTGCGACTTCGGCGACGGGGTATGCGGCGTCTCGGTCGAGACCGCCGGAGCGGGAGCCGTCGACCTCATCTCGGGCAGCACCGCCACCACCGTGACCGTCCCGGAGACCGGCGGCGTGTACGACTACGCCCTGGGCACCTCCGGTTTCACCGTCTCCGGAGTACGTGATCTGCGCGTGCGGCTGCGCGGCCCTCTGCGGCTCGCACGGCTCGCCTTCACCGCCACCGCACAGCAGAAGTCACAGCAGAAGGCACAGCAGAAGGAGACCGCATGAAGTTCACCGACGGTTTCTGGCTGATGCGCGAGGGGGTGCGCGCCTCGTACGCGACCGACGTGCGTGACATCCGGGAAGGCGAGGGACGGTTCACGGCGTACGCCGCCGTCCACCGGGTCCGCGAACGCGGCGACACCCTCAACACGCCGCTCGTCACCGTCGAATGCTTCTCGCCCGCAGAAGGCGTGATCGGCGTCCGGGCGACGCACCACGCGGGAAAGGCCGCGCACGGACCGGAGTTCAGCCTGAACCGGGACGAGACCGCGGGCGCGGGCATCCTCAAGCGCGAAGGCACCCTCACCGAACTCACCAGCGGCCCGCTCACCGTGCGCCTGGACACCGACAAGCCCTGGGGCCTGGAATTCCTCGACGCCGACGGGCAGCGCCTTACGGCCGTCGAGCGCAGAGGCACCGGCTTCGCCACCGCGCCCGACGGCAGCCACCACATGATCGGGCAACTCGCCCTGGGCGTAGGCGAGTACATCTACGGCCTCGGCGAACGCTTCACCCCGTACGTCAAGAACGGCCAGAACGTCGACATCTGGCAGGCCGACGGCGGCACCAGCAGCGAGCAGGCCTACAAGAACATCCCCTTCCACCTCTCCTCGCGCGGCTACGGCGTCTTCGTCAACCACCCCGGCAAGGTCTCCTACGAGATCGGCTCCGAGTCCGTCGGCCAGGTCCAGTTCAGCGTCCAGGACCAGTCGATCGAGTACTACGTCATCGCGGGCCCCACACCCAAGGACGTCCTGCGCCGCTACACCGGCCTGACCGGCCGCCCCGCGCTGCCGCCCGCCTGGTCGTTCGGCCTGTGGCTGACGACCTCCTTCTGCACGCCCTACGACGAGGAGACCGTCACCGCCTTCGTCGACGGCATGGCCGAGCGCGACATCCCGCTCGGCGTCTTTCACTTCGACTGCTTCTGGATGCGCGAGTACCAGTGGACCGACTTCCGCTGGGACCCGGACGTCTTCCCCGACCCGGAGGGCATGCTGCGCAGACTCCGCGAGCGCGGCCTGAAGGTCAGCGTGTGGATCAACCCGTACATCGCGCAGAAGTCCGAACTCTTCGCCGAGGCCGTAGCCCAGGGGTATCTCGTCCGGCGGCCGAACGGCGACATCTGGCAGTGGGACCTCTGGCAGCCCGGCATGGCCCTCGTGGACTTCACGAACCCGGCAGCACGCGAGTGGTACGCGGGCCAGTTGCGCACGCTGCTCGACATGGGGGTCGACTGCTTCAAGACCGACTTCGGCGAGCGCGTCCCCACCGACGTCGTCTGGCACGACGGCTCGGACCCCGAGCGCATGCACAACTACTACGCGCAGCTCTACAACAGCACGGTCTTCGAACTCCTGGAGAAGGAACGCGGCCCAGGACAGGCGGTCCTCTTCGCCCGCTCTGCGACGGCGGGCGGCCAGCAGTTCCCCGTGCACTGGGGCGGCGACTGTTTCGCCTCGCTCGGCGCCATGGCCGAGTCCTTGCGCGGCGGCCTCTCCCTCTCGCTCTCCGGCTTCGGCTTCTGGAGCCACGACATCGGCGGCTTCGAGGGCACCCCGGACCCGGCGGTCTTCAAGCGCTGGCTCGCCTTCGGCCTGCTCTCCTCGCACAGCCGTCTGCACGGCAACGTCTCCTACCGGGTGCCGTGGGCCTTCGGCGAAGAGGCGGTCGACGTGGCACGGAAGTTCACGCTGCTCAAGCACCGCCTCATGCCGTACCTGTACGGCGCCGCCGTCGAGGCCCACCGCACGGGCATCCCCGTCATGCGCCCCATGCTCCTGGACTTCCCGGACGACCCCGCCTGCCGCACCCTGGACCGGCAGTACATGCTCGGCCCCGACCTCCTGGTCGCCCCCGTCTTCACCGCCGAGGGCGACGTCGAGTTCTACGTCCCCGAAGGCACCTGGACCCACCTGCTGACCGGCGAGACCGTCCAGGGCCCCGCATGGCGACGCGAGACCCACGGCTTCGACAGCCTTCCCCTGTACGTACGCCCCGGCGCCCTGCTCCCGCTGGGCGCCGACGACCAGCGCCCCGACGGCGACTGGCTGAAGGACCTCACCCTTCTGGTCACGCCGGACACGGACGGAGCCGAGATCACCGTGCCCGACCTGGACGGCAGGCCCGCGACCGTCTTCCGCGCGGTACGGGACGGCGAGGAGGTCCGGGTCACATCGGAGGGTGCCGCAACCACCTTCCGGGTGCGGCCGGTGTAGAGCAGTACAGCGCTGCGGCAGGTGCCGAGCAGCCGGTCGTACTCCGCCTGGGTCACCGGCAGAACCGTGCCGTGCCGGGCGCCCGCCGGCAGAGCGGCGTCCTTCGTCTCGGTCCACTTGCCCGACGCGAGGTCCGTCGTCTCGAAGAGGACATAACCGCGCCCGCCGAACTCGTCGATGAGCATGTACCACTTGTCCCCGGTGTTGGCCTTGAACACCGCGGGCCCCTCGCCCCGGTCGATCACACCCTTTCCGACGCAGTCGGCCACGAAGTCGTACGACGTGTCCGTCAGGGTCCTGGACTTCTCAGCGGTGATGAACTTCGAGCAGGGCGTGCCGGACGCGGGGTCCCGCTCGTCCTTGGTGAAGCGGTAGTAGTCGCGGCCGTCCTTGACCACCGTGGAGTCGATCACCGAGTAACCCGGGTCGTTCCAGACTTTGGGCTTGCTGAAGGTGCGGAAGTCCTTGGTCGTCGCGGACAGCATCTTGTTGTACGTCGAGCCGGTGTGGTCCGGATCGTCGTCGCCGTAGACCTTGGACGCCCAGAAGACGACGTACGCCTTCAGCTTCTCGTCGTAGTACGCCTCAGGGGCCCAGGTGTTGCCCGCCGTGTCCGGGGCGACCTTCACCAGGCGCTGGTCGGTCCAGTGCACCAGGTCGGTGGACTCCCACACCATGACCGACTTGCTCCCGGTGCGCTGCACCTGGTCCCAGCTGCCGCCGCTCCCGCCGTACATCCGCAGGTCGGTGGCGATCTGGTAGAACTTGTCGCCCTTCGGCGAGCGGATGATGAACGGGTCGCGCAGCCCCTTGGTGCCGAGCTGCGAGGTGAGTACGGGCTTGCCGCCGTTCAGCTCCTGGTAGCGCGTGGGATCGTTGCCGCGGCTGAGCGCCATGCGGATCTGCTCGCCGTCGGCGGTGCCTTCACCGGTGAAGTAGCTGAAGAGGTAACCGGCGTACTTCTGCTTGGCATGGGTCGGCTCCGCGTGCGCGGGCGTTGCGAGCAGACCGGCCATCAGGGCAAGGAGCGGGATCAGAATTCTTCGGCGCACGGCTCAGCGCGCCGAGAAGCTGTGCACCGTGCTCGACCGGTAGGTCTGGCCGGGCCGCAGCACCGTCGAGGGGAACTTGGGCTGGTTGGGGGAGTCCGGGAAGTGCTGCGTCTCCAGGCACAGGCCGTCGCCCTGCCGGTAGGTGCGCCCCGAAGGCCCGGTGAGGGTGCCGTCCAGGAAGTTCCCGGAGTAGAACTGCACACCCGGCTCGGTCGTGGCGATCTTCAGGGCGCGCCCCGACCCGGGGTCCCGCAGCGTCGCGAAGTGCTCGGGGCGCTTCGTGACGCCCTTGTCCAGGACCCAGTTGTGGTCGAATCCCTTGGCGGTCACCAGCTGCTCGTGCGAGACCCGGATGTCCTCGCCGACCGTCTTCGCGCGCCGGAAGTCGAAGGGCGTGCCCGCCACCTTCGCAAGATCACCCGTCGGGATGAGACCGGCGTCGGTGGGCGTGAACCGGGCGGCGGCCAGGGCCAGTTCATGGCCGAGGATGTCGCCGCTGCCCTCGCCCGCGAGGTTGTAGTACGTGTGGTTCGTCAGGTTCACCACGGTGGCCTTGTCCGTGGTCGCCGCGTAGTCGATGCGCCAGTCGCCGCGTTCGGTGAGGGTGTATGTCACCGTCACCCGCAGCGTGCCGGGATAGCCCATCTCGCCGTCGACGCTCGTGTAGTGCAGGCGCAGGCCGACGCCGGAGGAGTCCTTGAACGGCTCGACGTCCCACACCCGCGTGTTGAAGCCCTTGGCCCCGCCGTGCAGGCTGTTCTCGCCGTCGTTCACGGAGAGCTGGTGGGTCTTGCCGTCCAGGGTGAAGCGGCCCTTGGCTATGCGGTTGCCGTAGCGGCCGATCGTCGCGCCGAAGAAGGTGGTTCCGGCGACGTACTCCTCGATGGTGTCGTAGCCGAGGGAGACATTGGTGTACCGGCCGTGCCGGTCGGGCAGTTCGAGGTACTGCACGATGCCCCCGTACGAAAGCACCTTCATACGGGTGCCGCCGTTGGCCAGGGACCAGCGGTACACCTTGGTGCCGTCGGCCAGCTTCCCGAACAGCTCCTTGGTGGGCGTGCGGCCCGCTGAGGCGTACGAGGTGCCCGCGACGGCGGCGGTGAGCCCGACGGCGGTGGCCGATGCCAGGACGGTGCGTCTGCTCGTTTCCATGTGCGGCTCCTAGTTCTCAGCCCGTCCGGCGAGTGAGGACGAGCCCGCAGGGCGATCTGCGGTGCGATGGATCACGGGGCGAGGCAGGGTCGGTCAACTGGGTCTCAACGCCCCACCTTGCGCTTGTTCCAGACGTCGAACCCGACAGCGGCAAGCAGCACGAGCCCCTTGATGACCTGCTGGTAGTCGGTGCCGATGTTGACCAGGGACATGCCGTTGTTGAGGACACCGAGCACCAGGCCACCGATCACGGCGCCCATCACCGTGCCGACGCCGCCGCTCATCGACGCGCCGCCGATGAACGAGGCCGCGATCGCCTCGAGTTCGAAGTTCAGGCCCGCCTGCGGAGTGCCCGCGTTGAGACGGGCGGCGTACACACAGCCCGCGAGCGCAGCAAGAACGCCCATGTTGACGAAGATCAGGAAGGTGACGCGCTTGTCCTTGACGCCGGACAGCTTCGCCGCCGCCTTGTTGCCGCCGAGGGCGTAGATGTGGCGCCCGACGACCGCGTTGCGCATGACATAGCCGAGGGCGATCAGGAGGCCGCACATGATGAGAAGGACCACGGGTACGCCGTGGAAGCTGGCGAGGGTCAGCGTGAAGGCGATGACGGCGGCGGAGATCGCCACCAGCTTGGCCGCCCACAGGCCCGTCGGCATCACGTCGAGGTCGTAGGCCAGCTGCTGCTTGCGGCTGCGCCATTCGCGGAAGAGCAGGAACACGACCGTCACGAAGCCGAGCACCAGTGTCGGGTTGTGGTACTGCGTGTACGGGCCCATCTCGGGGATGAAGCCCTTGGCGATGTTCTGGAAGCCCTCGGGGAAGGGCGAGAGCGACTGGCCCTCGAGGACGATCTGCGTCAGACCTCGGAAGAGCAGCATGCCGGCAAGCGTCACGATGAACGACGGGATGCCGACGTAGGCGATGAAGAAGCCCTGCCACGCTCCCGCGACCGCGCCGATGAGGAGCGAGAGGACGAGCGCGAGCACCCAGGGCATGTCGTGTTTGACCATCATCACCGCCGACATGGCGCCGACGAAGGCGACCAACGAGCCGACGGACAAATCGATATGACCGGCGATGATCACAATCATCATGCCGATGGCCAGGATGAGGATGTAGCCGTTCTGCTGAATCAGGTTGGAGACGTTGTTCGGCAGGAGGAGTGTGCCGTCGGTCCAGATCTGGAACAGGATGACGATGAAGGCCAGGGCGACGAGCATGCCGTACTGGCGCATGTTGGAGCGCACGCTCTGCAGCAGCAGAGCACCGGTGGACTCCTTGGCGGGCGGCGTGGACGACGTGTCACTCGGTGGCGTGGTCGTGGTGGTCATGGCGGATGCCTCAGCTTCTGTTCTTGGTCATGTGGCGCATCAGGAGTTCCTGGGTGGCGTCCGCGCGGTCGACCTCGCCGGTCAGCCTGCCCTCGGCCATCGTGTAGATCCGGTCGCACATCCCGAGCAGCTCGGGAAGCTCGGAGGAGATGAAGAGCACCGCCTTGCCCGAGGCCGCCAGCTTGTCGATGACGGTGTAGATCTCGAACTTGGCGCCGATGTCGATGCCGCGCGTCGGCTCGTCGAGGATCAGGACCTCGGGATCGGCGTGGATCCACTTGCTCAGGACGACCTTCTGCTGATTGCCGCCGGAGAGCCGCCCCACCTGTTCGAAGACGGTGGGGGCCTTGATGTTCATCGACTTGCGGTAGCGCTCGGAGACGGAGCGTTCCTGGTGCTCGTCGACGAAGCCGTCCTTGCGCCGCATCCCCGAGAGGGAGGCCAGGGAGATGTTGCGGTTGATGTTGTCGATGAGGTTCAGGCCGTACTGCTTGCGGTCCTCGGTGACGTACGCGATCCCGGCGTCGACAGCGGCGGGCACGTTCTTCGTGACGACCTCGCGCCCGCTGACGGCCACTGTCCCGGCGACGTACTGCCCGTATGAACGCCCGAAGACGGACATCGCGAGCTCCGTGCGGCCCGCGCCCATCAGGCCCGCGATGCCGACGATCTCGCCGCGCCGCACGGTCAGCGACACGTCGTCGACGACCTTGCGCTGGTGGTCGACCGGGTGCCGCACCGTCCAGCCCTGTACGGACAGGGCAAGGGAGCCCGCGTCCTCGCCCTCATAGGGCGTGCGGTCGGGGAAGCGGTTGTCGAGGTCGCGGCCGACCATGCCGCGAATGATGCGGTCCTCCGACAACTGCGGTTCGGACGACGGAGTCTCACGGACCGTCAGGGTCTCGATGGTCTGCCCGTCGCGCAGGATCGTCACCGAGTCGGTGATGGCCCGGATCTCGTTCAGCTTGTGCGAGATGATAATGCAGGCGATGCCCTGATCGCGCAGCTCCAGGATGAGATCGAGGAGCTTGGCGCTGTCCCCGTCGTTGAGGGCGGCCGTCGGCTCGTCCAGGATGAGCAGCTTCACCTCCTTCGACAGGGCCTTGGCGATCTCCACGAGCTGCTGCTTGCCCACGCCGATGTCGGCCACCGGAGTCTGCGGCTTCTCGCTCAGGCCGACCCGCTTGAGCAGTGCGCTCGCCCTGCGCAGCGTGTCGTTCCAGTCGATGAAGCCCCGGCTGCTCTGTTCGTTGCCCAGGAAGATGTTCTCGGCGATCGACAGATACGGGACGAGCGCCAGCTCCTGATGGATGATCACGATGCCGTGCTTCTCGCTGGCGCGGATGTCCTTGAAGGCCATCTGCTTGCCCTCGAAGTGGATCTCGCCGTCGTAACTGCCGTGCTCGTGAACGCCGCTGAGGACCTTCATCAGCGTCGACTTGCCCGCGCCGTTCTCGCCGCAGATCGCGTGGATCTCCCCGGGGCCCACGGTCAGATTCACATCGGAGAGCGCCTTGACGCCGGGGAACGTCTTGGTGATGTTGCGCATCTCCAGCACGGGCGCGCTCACTTGAGCTGCCCAGCCTTGAAGTAACCCTCGTCGATCAGGAGTTGGGTGTTGGACTTGTCGATGCTGACCGGGTCGAGGAGGAAGGACGGCACGGTCTTCTTGCCGTTGTTGTAGTCCTTGGTGTTGTTGACCTTCGGCTTCTTGTCGTTCAGGACCGCGTCGCCCATGGACACCGTCTGCGCCGCCAGCTTGCGGGTGTCCTTGAACACCGTCTGCGTCTGCTCGCCGCGGATGATGGACTTCACCGACGCGAGCTCCGCGTCCTGGCCCGTGATCACCGGCAGAGGGTCGCTCTTGGAGCCGTAACCGGCGCTCTTCAGCGCGGAGATGATGCCGATCGAGATCCCGTCGTACGGCGAGAGGACCGCGTCGACCTTGTCGGAGCCGTAGTTCTTGCTGATCAGGTCGTCCATGCGCTTCTGCGCGGTGCCGCCGTCCCAGCGCAGTGTGGTGGCCTGGTTCATCTTCGTCTGCTTGCTGCGGACGGTGAGCTGACCGCTCTTGAAGTACGGCTCGAGCACCTTCATGGCGCCGGTCCAGAAGTACTTGGTGTTGTTGTCGTCCGGCGAGCCCGCGAACAGTTCGATGTTCTTCGTGTCGCCGCCCTTCTCGGGCTTGCCGAGCTTCAGCTTCTTGACGATGTACTGGGCTTCGAGGCGGCCGACGCGCTCGTTGTCGAACGACGCGTAGTAGTCGACGTACGGCGTGCCGAGGATGAGGCGATCGTACGAGATCACGGGGATGCCCGCGTCGTGCGCGCGCTGCAGGACCTCGGTGAGCGCGGAGCCGTCGATGGCGGCGACCACCAGGAGGCTGCGCCCCTTGGTGATCATGTTCTCCAGCTGGGCGATCTGGTTCTCGACCTTGTCGTCGCCGTACTGCAGGTCGGTCTTGTAGCCGGCCTTCTGGAACTGCTTGGCCATGTTGTTGCCGTCGGCTATCCACCGCTCGGAGGCCTTGGTCGGCATCGCGAGTCCGATGGTGCTGCCCTTGCCCTCGTCCGGTTTGTAGCGGCTGCCGCCCTTGGCCTCCTGGCCGCAGGCCGCCAGCGAGCCGATCATGACGACGGTGGCCACAGCGGCGGTGAGTCGCATGCGGGATATGCGGGTTCTCATGGATCAGTCCCCTTCCGGGACGGGGAAGCGCTGGAGCTCGCCGGGCAGGCGTGCGCCGAGCGGCGACATCCCGCCGCCGGCGCCGTGCCGGGCGAGCAGATCGAGGGTGAGGCGTCCGCGGCGGACCCGCTCGCGGGCGGTGGCCAGGGTGTGGTCGCGCAGGTGGGCGCCGTAGGGATAGATGCCGGGGGACTTGCTCAGGCCGAACTTGAGGTAGAGCGGTGCGCCGCGCCGGATCAGCTCGGCCGCCTCGTACGTCCGGACGTAGCCGCCGAGGTCGTCGGGCGCCTCGACGTACAGGTCCATCGGGGCGCGGCTTGCCCGGCGGATCTCCGTCAGGTGGGCCAGGGTGAGGTCGGACGGAATGTTGAGGGAGTCGGCGCCGAGCCGCTCGTAGACCGCGTACGAGGCCGGGTTGACCGGGCCGATCAGGGCCGAGACCTTGAACGTGGTGTCGGCGGGGAGCACACCGGCGACGCGCAGCCGGTGCAGCGTCCACAGCACGCCCTCATCGGCGACGAGCAGGCAGCGCACCCCCAACTCCGTGGCGCGCACCGCGTCCTCGACACATCCGGCGAGCGCGTCATGGCCGCGCGAGCGAAGCCCTCCGCCGCCGGAGTCGGTGCGGGTCGCGGCGCCGATGTCCCAGGTGCCGCGCGGTCCTGTGAACAGGCAGAGCTCGATGTCCCGTTCGGCGCAGGCCTCGACCATCTCGGTGATCTCGACGTCGGAGAGCATCCAGATTCCGCTGCCCTGGCTGATCCGGTGGATCGGCACATCGAGGCGCGAGCTCTCCTTGAGGACGACGGCGAGCGCTTCGGGTCCCTCCACGGAGGGGATCTCGGTGCGCCAGGTGCCGCCGTCGGGGAACGCGTGCGGCGACGCGTCCGCAGGATCGACGGCGGGTACGGGGTGCCCGATGCGGGCTAGGGCGTCGACGCCGGGGCGGCGGGGTGCTGACGGGCTGGTCACGGGACTCCCATACGCAGTGAATTCTGCTGTGTTCGATATTTCGTACGCCGGTCGGTTCACGGTGTGTGCACGGCCGTACGTCTCAGCCGTACGTCTCAGCCGTACGTTTCAGGGGCATCTCAGGGGCGCAAGAGCACCTTCCCGGTCTTCGGATCACCGCCGCCGACCAGCGCGACGGCCTCGCCGAAGCGCTCCAGCGGGAACTCGTGCGTGATGAGCGGGGCCGGGTCGAGCAGCCCGAGCCCGAACGCCCTGACCGCGTCCGACCAGGCGGAGGACGGCGCCCCGAAGACACTGCGCACCTCCAGCTGGCTCAGCGAGAGATGTACCGGATCGATGCCGACGGCACCGGGCGTGAACATGCCGGTGAGGACCACCCGGCCGCCCCTGCGTGCGAGCAGACAGGAGGACGCGGCCGTGCTCGGCGCCCCCGCCGTCTCCACGACAAGGTCGAAACGACCGTGGTAGGCCTCCGCGTCGGCGGGCGTCAGGCTCTCGCTCACCCCGAACTCCAGGGCCTGCCTGCCGCGTTCGGCCCGCGGGTCGATCACCACGAGCTCGCCGGGCGACGAGGCTGCGAGGAGCTGCACCGCAAGCATCCCGAGGGTGCCCGCGCCGACCACCGCGATCCGCTCGCCGGGGCTCGGCCGTCCCGCCCGCACCGCGCCGGCGATCACCGCGGCGGGTTCGAGGAGAGCGGCGGCGGCGAGGTCCGCGTCCGGGTGCAGGAGATGCAGCAGGCGGGCGGGGACGACCACATGGTCGGCGAAGGCACCGGGCTCGGTGAACCCGGTCTCCGCGTACCCGCCGCCGCACAGGCTCGTCTCCCCGCACCGGCACCGCTCGCAGGTGCCGCAGGCACGGAACCCCTCGGCGACGGTCTTCTGCCCGACGAGTGCCGGGTCGACGCCCTCACCGGCGGCCTCGACGGTGCCGGACCACTCGTGCCCGGGGGTCACGGGATAGCGCACGTAGGCGGCGTCCCGATGGCCGTCGTACACCTCGCGGTCGCTCATGCAGATCCCGGCGGCGGCCACCCGGACCAGGACCTCGCCGGGTCCCGGCTCGGGCCGCGTCCCGGCCGTGAGCCGGTGCGCGCCAGGGCGGTCGATGACGATGGCGCGTGAGTCGGTGCTCACTTCGCCGCTGCCTTGGGGGCGCGCTTCTCCCAGCCCTCGGCCCACAGGTCGAACCGGGCCTGCTGCTGAGGGAATTCGGCCGCCGCGTCCGTGTCGAGCTCGACGCCGAGGCCCGGCTCGTGCGACACCTCGAAGTAGCCGTCGACCACCTGGGGCGCGCCCTTGACCACCTTCTTGATCTCCGCGTCGGCGAAGTCGTTGAAGTGCTCCAGGATCTTGAAGTTCGGTGTGCAGGCGGCAAGTTGCAGCGAGGCCGCGGTGAGCACGGAGCCGCCGACGTTGTGCGGGGCGATCAGCGTGTAGTGCGTCTCCGCGGTCGCTGCCAGCTTGCGGGTCTCCAGGATGCCGCCGATGTGGCCGAGGTCCGGCTGGATGATGTCGGCGGCCTGCGACTCGAAGAGCTCGCGGAACTCGATCCGGTCGTGGATGCGCTCACCGGTGGCGATCGGCATGTCCACCTTGGCGGCGACCTTTTCCAGGGCCTTGAGGTTCTCCGGCGGCACCGGCTCCTCCAGCCAGGCGGGCTTGAACGGCGCCATCTCGCGCGCCAGGCGCACCGCCGTGGACGGGCTGAACCGTCCGTGCATCTCCAGCATCAGCTCGGCGTCAGGACCGATCGCGTCCCGCACCGCCTCGATCAGCGAGACCGCGTAGTTCGTGCCCGCCTGGTCGAGCTCGAAGTGCCCTGTCCCGAACGGGTCGATCTTCAGGGCGCGGTAGCCCCGCTCCATCACGGCCCGAGCGGCCTTGTGGTACGCCTCCGGAGTGCGCTCGGTGGTGTACCAGCCGTTCGCGTACGCCTTGACCTTGTCGGTCACCTTCCCGCCGAGCAGCTGCCAGACCGGCACGCCGAGGGCCTTGCCCTTGATGTCCCAGCAGGCCATCTCCACGCAGGCGATGCCCGACATGACGATCTCGCCGGCCCGGCCGTAGTCGCCGTACTTCATCTTCCGCACGAGGTCCTCGACCGCGAACGGATCGGACCCCACGATGTGGTTGGCCGCCGCCTCTTGGAGGTAGCCGACAAGCGCGTCGGTGCGGCCGAGCATGCGGGTCTCGCCGACGCCGGTGAGGCCTTCGTCGGTGTGGACCTGGACGTAGGTGAGATTGCGCCACGGCGTTCCCACCACGTGCGTGCTGATTCCCGTAATACGCAAGGCAGTTGCCCCTTGGTTGTTCGGTATTTCGTCACACGTTCGAAATGTTGGCGTGACCGTATTCACGCAGGCGGCAGGGTGTCAATGGGTCGAGCAAAACGGTCTTGGGTCCACAGCGAACCCTCAGGCCGTTGCGCGCGGAACGTCGCAGCGCCTAGCCTGTGTTCGTCATATCGATCGTTGACCGAAGTTTCGGACACAGCTTCGGACGCACGGGGTGGGAGGCCGACCATGGGACGACTGGTTCCTGCGGTGACCAGGGCGCTGGACATACTGGAGCTGTTCCTGGAGGGCGACGGAACGCTGTCCGCCCCCGAGGTGACCCGCAGACTCCAGCTGCCGCGCACCACGGTGCACGAGCTGCTCACCACCCTTGCCGCCCGCTCGTACCTTGTCCAGATCCCGGACCAGACGGGCCGCTACCGCCTGGGAGTACGCGCCTACCAGCTCGGCAGCCGGTACGCGGAGCAGCTCGACCTGGCCGCCGAGGGCCAGCAGGTGGCCCGCGAGGTGGCCGAGACCTGCGACGAGACCGTCCATGTCGCGGTCCTTGAGGACGCCGACGTCATCTACATCGCCAAGGTGGACTCCACGCACGCGGTGCGCATGGTCTCCGCCGCGGGCCGCAAGCTGCCCGCGCACTGCACGTCGGTCGGCAAGATGCTGCTCGCCTCGCTGCCCCCGGCCGAGCTCGAAACCCGCCTTGCGGGGCGGGATCTTGTGGCGATGACCGAGAACAGCATCACGGAGCAGGACGCACTGCTCGAAGCGCTCGCCGGTATCCGGGAGCGCGGGGTCGCGGCCGAACACCGCGAGTCCAACCCGGACGTGAGCTGCGTGGCTGCCCCGGTCCGGGACAGTGCGGGCCAGGTCGTCGCGGCGCTCTCGATTTCCGTGCCGGTGATCCGCTGGAGCGAGGAGCGCGAGAACGAACTCGCCGAGCTCGCCGCCAAGGGCGCGGGCGACCTCTCGGAACGCCTGGGCCACCGGGGCGGGCGCTAGTTCACCGGCTGGTTCTTCAACTGGCTCCGCGACTCCAGGTCAAGGAGCCGCTGCTTGGCCTCAAGACCGCCCGCGTACCCGGTCAGTGAGCCGTCGGCGCCGATGACCCGGTGGCAGGGGCGGACGACCAGCAGGGGGTTGCGCCCGATCGCCGTGCCCAGGGCGCGGACCGCGGCGCGCGAGAGGCCGAGCTGCGCGGCGAGCTTCCCGTACGAGGTGGTCGTGCCGTACGGGAGGGTGTCGAGGGAGTGCCAGACCCGCTGCTGGAATTCGGTGCCGACGCCGCTCGCGTACTCGACGTCGAACCGCTGACGCGTCCCCTCGAAGTACGAGCGCAGCTGCCCGGCGATCACGCCGAAGGCCTCGTCGTCGCGCACCCACCCGTCCTGGACGACGGCGCCACCCTTCTGGCCCGGCATGGACAGCGAGGCCAGCGCGGTGCCGCCGTTCGCGGTGGCCGACTCCTCGCCGACCAGCAGCAGCTCGCCCAGCGGGCTTCCGACGGTCGTGTAGACGGCCTTGGCCATGACCTTGGTCATCAGATGCTCCCTATTTCCCGGTCACTGATCCCCGGTGACACCCATCAGTCTGCGGGCTGCGGGGGCGCGCGGCTGGCGGGATTCGGACGTGGCGCTCACGACGGCGTCAGGGTCAGGAGGGTCCCGCTCGTGCGGTCGGAGGAGGGCCCGGTCTCAAGCAGCAGCTCGCCGGGCTCCACGACAGACTCCAGGGCACGGTCCAGCGAGGCCAGCGTATCCGCCTCGACGACGAAGACGACCTCGGCGTGTTCACCGGGGGCCAGATCGACACGGGCGAAGCCGCGCAGCTCACGGACGCGCGGCCAGGAGCTCGACCCCGCGACCCTGCGCACATAGAGCTGCACGGTCTCAAGCGTGGCCCGCGTACCCGTGTTCGTCACGGCGACCGTGCAGGTGAGCGTCGGATCGGTGACCGGAGCCCGAGAGCGGGAGAGCCGGGGCTCCCCGTACTCGACGGTCGTGTACGACAGGCCGTGGCCGAAGGCGTGCAGGGCGGTGGCGGGCTGGTCCACGTAACCCCGGTAGCCGTGATCCTTGGCGTTGTAGAAGACCGGGAGCTGGGCGGCCGAGCGCGGCACGGAGAGGGGCAGCCGCCCCACGGGTTCCGCGCGCCCGAAGAGGACGTCGGCGATCGCTAGCCCTCCCCACGGCCCCGGATACCAGGCCGATAGCACCGCACGGGCCCGCCCGGCCGACTCCGGCACGGCATGCGGCCGCCCCTGGACGAGGACCACGACGACCGGGGTACCGGTGGCGGCCACGGCATCGAGGAGCGCCAACTGCCCCTGCGGCAGGCTCAGGTCGGCAAGGTCGACGCCCTCGCCGCACGTCATGCCCACCGGAGCGCCCGAGGCCACGACGGCGGCCCCGTTGCTGTCGAAGCGGGTATCGGCCTCCCGCGCGCTCGACCCGCCGAGCACGAGTACGGCGGTATCGGCACCGGCGGCGAGCGCCACCGCCTCCGGGATCCCGCCGAGATCGTCGCCGACCAGTTCGCAGCCCCGCGCGTACGTCACCTCGCTGCCAGGCGGTGCCACGGTCCTGATGCCGTCCAGGACGGTGAGCCCGGTGCCGGGGCGCTGCGGCGCGGTGTAGTCGCCGAGCTGCTGGGCGAGCGAGTCAGCGTTGGGGCCGATGACGGCGATGCGGGACGGGTCCGTCAGGGGGAGGGTCGCCTCGTCATGGCTCGCCTGGTCATGGCTCAGCAGGACGATGGACTCGCGGGCCAGGCGCTCGCTCAACGCATCCAGGGCAGGGGAGCGTGCAGGCTCCTCGTCCACGTAAGGCCGCTCGAAGAGACCCAGACGGAACTTCAGCGCCAGGACGCGGGAGACCGCCGCGTCCAGGGTGTCCTCGGAGACCAGACCACGCTCCACCGCCTCCGCGAGCCGCGGGAAACAGCCGTCCCACAGGCTCAGATCCGTCCCCGCGCCCAGGGCGAGCGCGCCCGCCGCCACCGGGTCACCTGCCAGGCGTACGAGACGATCCAGCGCGCACCCGTCGGCCATGACCAGGCCGGTGAACCCCCAGCGCTCGTGAAGGAGGCCGGTGAGCAGCTCACGGCTGGCCGCGCACGGCAGACCGTCGTACTCGTTGTACGCGGCCATGACACCCGCCGCTCCGGCGCGGACCCCGGCCCGCGCCGCCACCAGGTGGATCTCGTGGAGTTCACGCGGTCCGAGCTCCGTGGCCGCGCTGTTGCGGCCGCCGATCGTCGCGCCCTGCCCGGCGAAGTGCTTGAGCACGACCGCTGCCCGGTCGGGGGCGAAGACGGCGTCGTCGCCCTGCATGCCCCGCACCAGCGCCTGCGTGAAGCGCGCCGCCAGATACGGGTCCTCGCCGAAGCACTCCTCCGCACGCCCCCAGCGCGGATCCCGCACCAGATCGAGCGCCGAGACGAGGGCGACATGGCCGCCCCGGGCGCGCAGCTCAGCGGCCGCGCCCGCGGCGGCGGCCTCGTACAGCTCCGGATCCCAGCTCGCACCCACCGCGAGGTTCACCGGAAGGACCGTGCCGTCCAGGGCCTGATGGCCGTGCGGAACCTCCTCGACGAGCAGGACCGGAATGCCGAGCCGTGTGCTCGACATGACGTGCTGCTGCACCGAGTCGGCCACCCGCGCCGCGTCCGCGGCGGTGATGCCGTCCGCGAACGTCACACCCGACCACGGGTCGGCGCGCTGCAGCCCGTACAGCGCGCCCATCCCGTCGAACGCGGCGACCTCGGCGCGGAAGGCGTCCGTCAGACGGTGGCCGTCAGGCGTCCGCTCGTAGGCGTCCCAGCCGTACATCCGCTGATTGACCTGGCCCACCTTCTCGGTGAGCGTCATCCGCGAGAGCAGGTCACGCACGCGGTCGGCAACCGGAGCGCCCGCCTCCTTGTACAGCGGCGCGTTCATCGCTGTTCGAGGACGCGCACGCCGAACGGGACGAGCCGCGCCTCCTGGACCGCCTCTCCCGTCACCAGGTCGTGCAGCGAACCGTCCACCGCCGGACGGACCGTCAGCTCCTTGTCCGCCTGGCTGACCAGCCACACGAACCGCCGCCCGTCCTCGTGCACCAGGACGTCCGCCGAGACATAGGGGCTGTCGACGGTCACCGGCCGCCGCACGCCCGCGAGTTGAGCCAGGGCCGCGTAAAGGCGGTGCGTCTGCTCCGGATTGACGCGGGCCGTGCGCGCGGCCATGTGCTCAAGCGGGTAGGTGGCGAGGACCGTGCGGCCACGGCCCGTCTCGTTGACAAGGAGCGCCGGGCGGCCGTGCGCGTCCTTCGCCACGACGCGCGCCCCCGTCGGGACGACCGGCAGATAGGCGCGGCTGTCCTCGTTCCCCGCGACGGGGAAGCGCAGTGTCTCGCCCGCTGCGATGCCGCCGAACTCCTCGGTGAAGGTCAGCTCCAGGACGTCGTCCTCGATGGGTTCTGCCACCCCGTAGGTGAGCTGGAGTTCGACGCCGAAGAGCCCGTCCAGGTCGTCGAACCACGGGCCGCGCGTGCCGGGGTGCTCGCCGGAGCAGAACGACAGGTACACGGTGGCGCCTTCGCGCGCCCGCCGCTCCAACTCGCGCCGCGTCCGGGTCGTGAACTGCCGGGTGGACGGCAGGAGATACAGCGCCGCGTCTCCCGGAAGCCCGTCCGCCTCCCGTGTGAGAGCCACCGGGAGATCGGCCCCGCGCGCGGCGACGTACCCCTGATGGAGGGAGGTGAAGATCAGCGGACGGTCGGCAGGGCGGCTGTAGGGGTAGCCGCGCTCCAGGAACGCGGGCACGACGAGCGCCGCGTCCGCGTCCGAGCGGCGGCAGCGCGCGAAGTCGACCTGCCCCAGGATCTCGGAGAATGCCGCTATCTCGACGAGCGGGGTCTTCGGGGCGCCGGTGCGGTCCGTGATGCCGAAGTGCATCTCGAAAGGGTGATGGTCGTAGGGCGACTGGTCCCACAGATCGTCGTAGTCGGTGTTGTTCCAGGCCATCCAGCCCGTCGCGCCGCCGAGGAGGGAGTTGTGGAGCGTCTGGCGGTAGTAGATACCCGCGTTCTGGGCGGACACGGTGTCCGTCGAGAGCCCGAACTCCTCCAGAATCACCGGCTGCTCGGTGACGCCCGCCAACTCGCACTCGAACGCTGCGCGGTAGTGCTGACGTACGCGATCCGTGTCGGAGCGGTAGACGTGCGGGCCCACGAAGTCGACGTACTCGGCCGTGTCCCGCAGCGAGAAACCGTTGTCGCGGCCCGTCACCTCGATGCCCCACGCGCCGTCGCCCAGCGACACCGGCTGTGTGCCGCCCGCCGCACGCACCGCGTCGCACATGAACTGCGCCCAGGCCGTGACGACATCGCTCGCCGGCGGATCCACCTGGTAGATGCGGCCGTAGCCCGGCATCTCATTGGTGATGAGCCACCCGGTCACCGCCGCGTGGTCCTTGAAGCGGCGCGTCATCTGCGAGACGAACCACGCCTGGCGGCCGACGAGCCACACGTCCTCGTAGAGGTCGCGGTCCCCGCGCCACGCCGGGTCCCAGTTCTCGCCGGACATGTGCCCGACGATGAAGGTGGGCACCGTGCCCATCCCCAGCTCGGTGTGCGCGTCGAGGAAGTCACGGAAGCGCTCGCACAGCTCCTCGTCGATGCGGTGCGGCTCGGGGTGGAAGTCCGGCCAGTAGAAGAACGAGCGGGTCATCGTCAGGCCGTGCTCACGCAGCACGGAGAGTTCCTCGCGGACCGTCTTCGGGTCGTAGTTCCGCCACATCAGCGGACCGCCGGTGCGGGACCAGAAGTTGGCGCCGATCCAGGGCAGGACGGCGGAGTCATGGGTGAGGTGTGCGCTGTGGCGTCGCATGGTGGTACTCAGGTCTTTCCGTACGTGGGTGAAAAGTTACTCAGCGGTCAGGCGGGCCCGGTCGACTCGCGGACTACGAGCCGTGGCCGGTCGTCGAGCGCGAGGGGCGGCACGTCCTCGCCGCACTGCGCGAGCAGCGCACGCGCGGCGGCGGCGCCGACCCGCTGCACCTGCTGGTCGACGGTCGTCAGACGCGGATGCAGCCAGCGGCCGATCGGGAGGTTGTCGTAGCCGACGACGGACAGATCGTCCGGGACGCGAAGGCCTGCGCGCTGGGCCGCGCCGATGCCGCACACCGCCATGGAGTCGTTGGCGTACATGACGGCGGTGGGACGCTCTGCCATGCCGAGCAGTTCCTCGGTCGCGGCGACGGCCGCCGCCTCGGAGAAGTCGGTGCTCAGAACGGCGGCGGGTTCAAGTCCCTTGAGCAGCAGGGTCTCTTCGAAGACCGCGCGCCGCTGCCCCGTGTGCAGCAGTTCGCCGGGCCCCGAGACATAGGCGATGCGCCGGTGGCCGAGCTCCATGAGGTGGTCGACGGCCTCGTGTATGCCCGCGCCCTGGTTGCCCAGGCCCACGGTGGGCACGGGTGCGTCCGGGTGGGGCGCGCCGAGCAGCACGGCGGGCAGGCCGATGCCCCGCAGGAGCGGCGGGCGCGGATCGTCGGCGCGGGCGTCGGTCAGGACGGCTCCGTCGACGCGGCCCTCGGCGGCGAGACGTTCGTACAGCGCGCTCTCCTCGGCCACGTCCGTGACCAGATGGAGCAGCAAGCCATAGCCGCGCGGCGCAAGTTCGCCCTCCAGACCGGTGATCAGCTCGCTGAAGTGCGGGTCCGCGCCGAGCACGTCCGTGGGACGGCGCACCACGAGGGCGAGCGTGCGCGTCCGGGCGCTGCGCAGCGCCGTCGCCGTCGCGCTCGGCGACCAGCCGAGCTCGGCGGCGGCGTCCTGGATGCGGCGCCGGGTGGACTCGGAGATGCGGCCCTTGGCGTTGAAGGCCTGCGAGACGGCGGCCGTGGAGACCCCGGCCGCCGCGGCGACCGCCTTGATCGTCGGTCGTGCGCCGCTGTCCCTACGGGATGTGTCCGACCCGCTCACATCTTCACCGCCCCACTGACGAGGGCCTGCTGCATCCGCTTCTGCAACACCGTGTAGACGGCCCATACCGGTACGAGAGTCAGTACCGTACCGGCGGTCAGCACCCCGTAATCCGTCCCCGTCAGGGACTTGAGGGTGGGCAGGGCGACCTGCACGGTGCGCTGGGAGGGGTCGGGGCCGATGATGACGAGCGAGTACAGGTACTCGTTCCAGAAGGTGAGGAAGTTCAGGAGGAGCACCGTCGCGATGCCGGGCATGCACATCGGCGTATAGACGTGCCGGAGGACCCCGAACGTCGACGCGCCGTCGATGCGCGCCGCCTCCTCCATCTCCTTGGGGATGGTCCGCATGAACTGCACCAGGATGACGACGGACAGCGGCATCGCGGTGGCGGGCAGGAAGAGCACCATGAACAGGCGCGTGTGGAACAGGCCCGTCGCCGCGGCGAGCAGGAACGTGGGGAAGAGCGCGGCGAACGTCGGGATGAGGAAGCCGAGCGAGAAGACCTTCTCCACGAAGGCCCCGAGGGGGCCCGTCGCGCGGGCGATCGCGAACGCCGCCGGAATCGCGAGCGCCAGGGTCAGCGCGAGCGAGAAGAACGTCACCAACGCCGAGTTGACGACCGCGAGCCCCAGATCGGCGCTCTCGAAGGCCGTACCGAAGTTGCCGAAGGAGAGTGAGGTGGGAAGGGAGAAGGGGCTGGCGAAGATCTGCTCGTTCGTCTTGAAGGCGGACGCGAGCAGGTAGTAGAGGGGGACGACGAGCAGCGCCGCGTACGCCCACGCCAGGATGTGCGCGGGCAGCCAGGACTTTCCGTGCTTCAAGGTGACCGGCTCCGATCGGGGGTCGTGTCGGGGGTCGTGCGGCGTCAGTAGTTCTGGCGGAACGCGCGGCGGATGGTGAGCAGACCGACGAGACCGACCAGGAAGAGGATCACGCCGACGGTCTGGCTGTAGCCGAGGTCGGCCGCGATGAACGCCTTCTGGTAGACGAGGAACGACAGCGTCGTCGACGAACTGCCGGGCCCGCCCTGCGTGAGCAGCAGGACGTGTTGCGCAGAACCGAAGAACGTCCAGAGGAACTGGAGCATCGTGACCACGCCCACGTAGTCGCGGATGACCGGGAAGTGCACCCCCCACATCGTCCGCCAGTGCCCGGCGCCGTCCAGCTGCGCCGCCTCACCGATCTCCTCGGGCACACTGCCGAGACGCGCGGCGAACAGGACGGCCGTGAAGCCGATGCCGCCCCAGATGTCGAGCACGATCAGGCAGGCGAGCGCCGTCGAGGGAGAGGCCAGCCAGGCGTCGGTCACCGAGCCGAGACCCACCGACTTCAGCGCGCCGTTGACCAGGCCGTCGGGGGAGAGCGCCGCGTAGAACACCATCGCCTTGGCCGGGGTGGAGATCAGGCCGGGGATGAAGAGGAGGTAGCGCAGGACCTTGTGACCCGGCGGCTTCTGCGCCACGTAGTAGCCCAGCATGTACGCGCAGACGATCATGATCGGCAGTGCGACGGCGAGCTGGACCGCCGTATTGCGCACGGCGTCCCAGAACACCGGATCGTCGAAGACCGTACGGACGTTGTCCCACCCGGCGAACGAGACGGGCTGCAGCATGCCCGGCCAGTGCAGGGCCGCGATCACGAAGATCGCGATCATCGGGCCGACCATGAAGACCAGGTACCAGACCAGGGCAGGGACGGCGAGGATCGTGCCGCCCTCACGGCGGCGCTTAGGGACGGGGGGCTTCGACGGTGCGGGGCGGACCTCGGTCCCGCCCGGCGTCGACGTCAGTGTCGTCATCGCTGGTGACTCCCAGGGGTCTCGGGCGGGCGGCTCATGCGGTGCGGTACGCGGCTTCGAGCACGGAGCGCACCTTGGCGGGGCTCGTGCCACGGGTGAACGCCGTACTGGTCGCGGTGATCAGCGGCTGTGTCGCCGCCGGCGGGACGTAGATGTCGGGCAGCAGTGCCTGGCTGACGTCGGTGCCGAGCTTCTGCGCCGCGGCGACGAGCGGGAAGTCGGTGCTGAGGGTGTCCGAGCGCAGGGCCATGTCGCGACCGCTCTCCTTGATGAAGCGCGCGACGGTGTCCGGGCGGTACATGAAGCGCAGGAACTTCTCGACGGAGTCCAGCTTCTTCGTGCCGTTGGGGCTGATCCAGAAGCCGATGAGGGTGTACGTCCGCAGGATCGTCGGCTTTTCGTGCGCGGCGTCCGGCGCCAGCGGCCAGCCGCCGACCTCGGTGTGCCGGGCGACCTTCTCCGGGACCTTGGCGAGCGCCGATGACATCGCGGACTGGATGGCGGCGGCACCGGTGTTGAACTGCGTCGTCATCGTGTCGGACGTCAGGCCCTGCGCCTTGTCGGCGAAGACGCCCGCGTCACGCAGCGCCGCGAAGTACTCGATGCCCTCGCGGGCACCCCTGCTGCCGCTGAAGTCACCGCTGGTGAACACCTTCTGCGCCTCGTCGGGGGTGAGGAAGGTCTGGATGATCTGGGCGAGGAGCTTCTGGCCCGTCCAGTCGTTGCCGCCGACGGTCACCGGTGCGATGCCCTTGGCGCGGAGCTTGCGGGCGGCGGCGATCAGCTGGTCGCCGGTGGTGGGTATCGCGTCGACACCGGCCTTGTCGAGCAGGGCGGTGTTGTAGGCGACGGGCCAGTTGGTGGCGAAGTACGGGAAGGCCCGAAGGCGTCCCTTGCCGTCGGTCCAGGCGTCCAGGGCGACGGGCAGGACGCGCTTTCGCAGCCCCCAGTCGTCCATGTATCCCTTGACGTCGACGGTTGCCCCGACATCGGTCCAGGCCAGCGTCTTGTCGTAGAGGTTGACCATGACGACGTCCGGTTCCTTGCGGGCGAGCCGCGAGGTCTCGTAGACCTGCGCGAGGTCGTCGCCGTTGACAAGGTTCTTCACCTTCAGGCCGGGGTTCTCGTCCCGGAAGGTGTTCAGGGCGGACAGATACGTGGGCGAGCCCGGGGCGGTGGTGCCGAGCTGGCTGTGCACCACGAGCGTGTCGGGATCGGAATCCGCCGATGCCAGCGTGGAACAGCCGGCGAGGGCGGGCAGGGTGGTGGCGGCGGCCAGGCCTGAACCTGCGGCGAGGAAGCCGCGCCGACTCATCGTTGAGCGCACAGCGGGATGTCTCCAACCAGGGCGTTAAACCGGAGCGTCAAAACCAGGGCGGTTAATCGATATACCTGCGGGGGTGCCAGGAGCGTAGGAGTGCTTCGTTGAATGGTCAATCCCCCGTTGCGCACCGTGAATCTTCCGGCGAAACAGTCAAAACGG
Source organism: Streptomyces sp. NPDC056486 (assembly GCF_042795295.1). Taxonomy (NCBI): domain Bacteria; kingdom Bacillati; phylum Actinomycetota; class Actinomycetes; order Kitasatosporales; family Streptomycetaceae; genus Streptomyces; species Streptomyces sp. NPDC056486. The sequence goes on along the minus strand of NZ_JBHTSF010000004.1, from coordinate 2,755 downwards.
TCACCACTCTGAGTGCGTCGTGCCGAAGTGGCACCCGCCACGTCTTTATGCAACTAGTTGCACAAGGGGTCGGCGTCCTCTAGAACTGTCCTGACGACACACCCCGTACGGAGGGCCCGCATGAGCCGCTACCCGAACCTGCTGAACCCGCTCGACCTGGGCTTCACCACCCTGCCCAACCGGGTCCTGATGGGATCCATGCACGTGGGCCTGGAAGAAGCCCCGAACGGTTTCGCGCGGATGGCGGAGTTCTACGCGACCCGTGCGCGCGGCGGCGTCGGCCTCATCGTCACCGGCGGCATCGCCCCGAACGAGCTCGGCCGCCCCTGGGACGGCGGCGCCAAGCTGACCACCGAGGCGGAGGCCCAGGAGCACGCGGGCGTCACGGCGGCCGTGCATGCCGCGGGCGGCAAGATCGCCATGCAGATCCTGCACTTCGGGCGGTACGCCTACCACGAGGGCCTGGTCGCGCCGAGCGCGATCAAGGCGCCGATCAGCCCCTTCGTGCCGCGTGCTCTCGAAGACGACGAGGTCGAGCAGACCATCGAGGACTTCGTGCGCGCCGCCGAGCTCGCCAAGCTCGCGGGCTACGACGGCGTCGAAGTCATGGGCTCCGAGGGCTACTTGATCAACGAGTTCATCGCGGCCCCCACCAACCAGCGCGACGACCGCTGGGGCGGCGCCTACGAGAACCGCATCCGCTTCCCCGTCGAGATCGTCCGGCGCATACGCGAGCGGGTCGGCGCGGACTTCATCCTCATCTACCGCCTCTCCATGCTGGACCTGATCCCCGGCGGCTCGACCCTCGAAGAGGTCGTCCACCTCGCCAAGGAGATCGAGGCCGCGGGCGCCACGATCATCAACACCGGCATCGGCTGGCACGAGGCGCGCATCCCCACCATCGCGACGTCGGTGCCGCGCGGCGCGTACACCTTCGTCACCAAGAAGGTCATGGGCGAGGTGTCCGTGCCGCTCGTCACCACCAACCGCATCAACACCCCTGAGATCGCCGAGCAGTTGCTCGCCGACGGCGCCGCCGACATGGTGTCCCTGGCCCGCCCGCTGCTCGCCGACCCGGACTTCGTCGCCAAGGCGAAGGCCGAGAAGGCCGATGCCATCAACACCTGCATCGGCTGCAACCAGGCCTGCCTCGACCACACCTTCAACCTGCAGATCACCTCCTGCCTGGTGAATCCGCGCGCCTGCCACGAGACGGAGCTCGTCCTTGCGCCGACCCGCCACAAGAAGCGCGTAGCGGTCGTCGGCGCGGGCCCGGCCGGGCTCGCCTTCGCGGTGTCGGCGGCCGAGCGCGGCCACGACGTCACGCTCATCGACGCGGCGTCCGAGATCGGCGGGCAGCTCAATGTCGCCCGCAAGGTCCCCGGCAAGGAGGAGTTCGACGAGACGCTGCGCTACTACCGCACGCAGCTCGAACTGCACGGCGTTCAGATCCAGTTGAACACCCGGGCCTCCGCTGAGGGCCTCGCCGGCGCGGCGTACGACGACGTGGTCGTCGCCACCGGAGTCTCGCCCCGCACCCCCGAGATCCCCGGCATCGACCACCCCAGCGTGGTCGGCTACCTCGACGTGCTGCGCGACAGCGCGCCCGTGGGGGAGCGGGTCGCGATCATCGGCGCGGGCGGCATCGGCTTCGACGTCGCCGAGTACCTCACCGACAGCGGTGAGAAGGCGAGCCTGGACCCGGTGACGTACTTCCGTCAGTGGGGCGTCGACATGGACTACAAGGACCGCGGCGGCCTGACCGCGCCCGACCGCCCGGCCCCGCCGCGCTCCGTGCACCTCCTGCAGCGCAAGACGTCCAAGGTCGGCCAGGGACTCGGCAAGACCACGGGCTGGATCCACCGCACCGAGCTGCGCCACCGCGGCGTCACGATGGTCGCGGGCGCGAGCTACGACCTGATCGACGACGCGGGCCTGCACATCACCGTCGACGGACAGTCCACGGTCATCCCCGTCGACACGGTCGTCCTCTGCTCAGGACAGGACCCGCGCCGCGACCTGTACGAGGAGCTGCTCGCCGCCGGGCACAGCGCGCACCTCATCGGAGGCGCGGACGTGGCGGCCGAGCTGGACGCCAAGCGTGCCATCAAGCAGGGCACGGAGCTGGCCGCGGCGCTGTGACGCCGGGTGTCCTGTGATGCCGGGCGCCCCGTCACGCGGGGTGCCCGCTCCGGACGCCGTACTTAGGATGGCCGCCATGTCACTGCCGCACGCGATCCTCACCGCCCTGCTGGAGAAGCCTTCGTCGGGCCTTGAGCTGACCCGCAGGTTCGACAAGTCGATCGGCTACTTCTGGTCGGCCACGCACCAGCAGATCTACCGCGAGCTGGGAAAAATGGAGCGGGAGGGTGCCATCCGCGCCCTTGAGCAGCAGCACGCCACCCGCGGGCAGAAGAAGGAGTACGAGGTCCTGCCCGCGGGCCGCGCCGAACTGGCCCGCTGGACGGCCGCGAGCCAGGACCCCAAACCGCTGCGGGACACGCTGCTGCTGCGCCTGCGGGCGGCGGCGGTCGTCGGCACGGACGGCATCGAGGCGGATCTGCGACGCCATCTCGGCTTGCACCGGCGGCAGTTGGCCGAGTACGAGGAGATCGAGAAGCGGGACTTCCCGCCGGGCAGTGACACGGTCGAGGACCGGCTGCGACATGTGGTGCTGCGGGCCGGGATCGATCTGGAGACGTTCTGGACGCAGTGGCTCGAGCGGACCCTCGAGGAGCTCGGGGCGCCGCAGGCC